>JAGHBS010000094.1 GCA_021160865.1 Planctomycetota bacterium
ATGTACAGGGGATAGATATAGAGTGGGCGGCCGACATGTGGTGAGCGGGGGGAGACTCACCGGGGTTCATGCCTGGCCGCCCGAAGAGGATTGTTTATTCAATTATCAAACTTTTTCGTACCTTAACTTTTACGCCATTTCGTCGTGTTGGTTCATCGGCAATTGATTATTTTTCTTTCGCAATATGCAGCTCCATTATCGATAGGATTCTATACTTCTATTTTTGTGAGTTAGATAATATCAGCTAACTATTTTATTGTAGTGATTGGCTTATGCAAGTCTTTTTCTGAATAATTGAGTAATTTTTTTGTATAATTTTTAAAATACGAAAAATGGGGAAAAATCGCGAGAAGACCCTGGAAATGCTCAAGGAAAAGGCAGCTTCGCTGCCTGCCTCACCAGGGGTGTACTTGTTCAAGGATTCAGCCGGCCGAGTCTTATACGTGGGCAAGGCAAAATCGCTTCGTGATCGTGTGAGTAGCTATTTCCATTCTTTGGGTGACCTTACAGGTGCCCGTGGTCCTGAAATCGCCCATATGATTAACGACTTGGTTGCCGACATTGATGTTATCCCATGTGAAAGTGAAGTTGACGCCCTCTTGCGGGAGAACCGCCTCATAAAGGACATCCAACCAAGGTTCAACGAACGATTGAAAGATGGCAAATCCTACCCTTACCTTCAAATCCGCATGGATGAGGATTTTCCGCGTGTCGAAATTACACGAAAGCCCCTACTGAAAGGCGTAAAACTTTATGGCCCCTTCGTTTCGGTTGCTGATCTTCGAGCAGCAGTTCCATTATTACAGCGTGTTTTTAGATTTCGAACGTGCAAACTCAATATCGTTGAAGGTGATGAGAAACAGCAGTCGTTTCGTCCTTGCTTGCTTTATACCATCAAGCAATGTTCCGCCCCCTGTGCTGGTAAGATTTCGCGGGAAGATTATCGTGAGGACATCGCAAATTTAAGACGATTTCTCGAATCCAAAGGCTCGCTGGTTGCCCGAAGAATAAAAAAGGAGATGCTCCAAGCCGCTGAACGGATGGATTATGAACGAGCCGCCTTGCTGAGGGATCAATTAAATGCTTTAGCAGGACTTCAAAAGCGAGGTCTTCTCGAAGAGCATCCCCAGCCTGAGGTGTTTTACATTGACCCGACGGAAGGATTGGCACGACTGGCAGAGTTGCTCGGAACTAATTCCCCGCCGAGAGTAATCGAGGCAATCGATATTGCACATCTTGCCGGTAAGGAAACTGCAGGCTCTTTGGTTTGTTTCATCGATGGGAAACCCTTCAAGCAGGGTTATCGACGGTTCAATATCCGCACCGCCAAATCGGCGGACGATTATGCCGCTATCAGGGAAGTCGTCTCCCGTCGATATCGGCACGCAGGAATGGATGAAGAGTTATTCCCCGATGTAATCCTGATTGACGGCGGCCAGGGGCAGCTAAAGGCAGCCCATGAAGCCTTTGAGCAATTACCGTCCTCTCCTCCCGTGCTGCTTTCACTGGCTAAACGTGAAGAGGTAATCTACATCCTTGGCCGCGATGAACCATTGAAACTCAAGCGGAACGATCCTGCCTTGAGATTGCTCCAGAGTATTCGTGATGAAGCCCATCGGTTTGCTCAGGCGTATCATCACATATTGCGACGAAGAAAGACCCTTTGCCGTGATGAACCCGTCCGAAAGCGCACGCCCAAACGCTCTTCATAACCCTTATCATCAAGCGAGTATTGCAAACAACCGCGCCGCTGATAAAGAAAATTTATTATGAAATTATCATCGTTGGCTACGAATGCTGGTAAGCTTCAGCCAGTTTTACTATCCTTTATTTGCATATTCGCAGGTTTTTATCGAGTAAGTATTGAGTGAGCGATTTTAGGAGTGCAGGAAGATGAAATTGGCAGGAAAGAAAATTGCGATAATGCTTGAGCAGGGCTATCAGGAACTGGAAGTTTGGTATCCGTATTATCGTTTGAAGGAAGAAGGTGCTCAGGTCATCCGCGTTGCCCCGGAAGCAGGGCGAACTTATCCATCCAAACTTGGCTATCCGTGCGTTTCTGATGTAGCCGCCAGGGATGTAAAAGGTGGTGATTTCGATGCGGTGATTATCCCGGGCGGCTGGGCGCCTGATTTCATGAGGCGCGATGAATCGATGATTCAATTCATTCAGCAATGTGCCTCTGCTGGGATCGTCCTTGCAGCGATTTGTCACGGCGGCTGGATGCTTTGCTGTACCGATGCCCTTCGTGGTAAGCGCGCCACCAGTTTCATCGCTATAAAGTATGATATGATTAACGCCGGTGCCGACTGGGTCGATGAGGAATGCGTCGTCGATGGCAACGTAATAACCTCTCGCAAACCCGACGACTTACCTGCCTTCTGCAATGCGATTATCAAGGCGCTTTCATAAGTATTATTGCAGTTTGCTAAACCGATTACGCTGTAAATTTCACTCGACTTATACAGCAGGATTGCCGACGGCCATTACTTTTCATGAGATTGCATTGTGATTATCAGAAATGAATTGAATAGATATTGGCGTTTCTTTTTCGCTCTGCGGGGTGTAATTATTGAAACAGTGCTGTGCCGATGCGGACGATTGTGGCGCCTTCTTCGATAGCCACCTGATAATCCTGTGTCATTCCCATTGAGAGGTGTCGGAAGTCGTTTCCACCGATTTTTTCATTTCGCATCTCTTCAAACAGTTCCCGCAGGCGGACAAAGGCAGGTCGGGCTTTTTCCGGGTCGTCCACCAACGGTGCCATCGTCATCAAGCCTAATAAGCGGATGTTCTTGAGCGTGCAGATTTGCTCTGCCAGCGACGCTGCTGCCCCAACGGCGACGCCGAACTTCTGCGGCTCAAGCGAGCAATTCACCTGTAGCAGGATGTCAGCAACCTTGCCAATCTGTTCGGCACGTTTGTCAATTTCTTCAGCCAGCCGAAGCGTATCGACCGAGTGGATCAGGTGGGCAATCGGTAAGACATTCTTCACCTTGTTTCTCTGGAGGTGCCCTATCATGTGCCAGCGAGGACGATTTTCCGTGGCGATGCCCTGTTTATCGAGCCAATCTGCGATAGCTGCTGCCCGTGAAGTAAGTTGCTGGACGCGATTTTCACCGATGTCAAGCACGCCCAGCTCGATGAGGTTCTGGATGTCTTCCAGTTCGGCTGCCTTTGTAACGGCTACGAGCGTGATACGGGCGGGGTCTCTGCCAATTCTTTGGGCAGCAGCGGCAATGTTGTCCTGCACCCGCTTGAGGTTCTCGATGAGTTTTTCCTTCCCAACCGCCATGACAGCATCGAGGATAACCAATCCGGGGCTATCTTACAAGTTCAAAGGCACTGATGGGTATTTTCTTGCGATGGATGGTTATCAGCCCGGCAGGGGAAAGGGAATAACAT
>JAGHBS010000169.1 GCA_021160865.1 Planctomycetota bacterium
CCATGATCCCCACTTCCACCGGTGGGGCTGTCGATGACGCCTATCTCTACCGATTTAGTGAAGATGAATATCTTCTCGTCGTCAATGCAGCAAATCGCCAAAAGGACTGGGAGCATTTCCAGAAGCATCTGAAGGATTTCACCGGCAAGGTGGAATTATCTGACCGCACTGAAGAAATAGCGATGCTATCTCTGCAAGGGCCTAAATCGGCTGATATACTCTCATCACTGATAGAGAAAGGCGATTTGCCCGAGCCGATTAGAAACGCCTTGAGCATAGCAACTATCAAAGGTGTAGAAGTCAAACTTGCACGGACGGGCTACACCGGTGAGCCGATTTGTTTTGAATTATTCATCAATGCAAATGATGCTCCTGTCATCTGGAACTTACTTATCGAAAAAGGCGTTCAGCCAGTCGGGCTTGGTGCAAGGGATACGCTCCGACTTGAAGCGGGCTTACCGCTATATGGCCACGAACTCGGAAACGATCCAGAAGGAAATGAAATACCCATCTTTGCTTGTCCCCTTGCCCGCTATGCCATAAGTTTCTCGCCTGTCAAAGGCGATTTCATCGGTAAAGACGCACTCGTAAAACAACACCAGGCATATAAGGCAATCATCAAAGGTGATTTCTCGAAGATAACAGACTTACCCCGTCGGATAATGCCCCTTGCTATTGCATCAAATCGAATTGCACGAGCGGGTGATAAAGTTTACCTCGGCCCGAAGCACGTCGGGTATATCACAAGCGGAACGATGGTACCATACTGGAAGTTCACCGATGAAACCATTACAGCAAAAATTACAGACCAGCACGGGCTTCGACCGGTAGCACTGGCGTATCTCGATAGTGATTTGAAAGAGGAGCAATCTGTCGAAGTCGAAATCCGTGGCAAGAGAACTGCTGCAATGATTGTACCGTATCATCTGCGTTCTGAAGCCCCACCCTATGCAAGACCCATTCTGTATGACCATAAACCTCAGCCTGCTGCAACGACCAGTGAAAAGGAGGCAGTCAGCAAAAAGGTGCTTGATCTACTTGAAAAATCAGCCCGCAATACTCAATGGCGACAAAGGGAATGCATAAACCTAATCCCGTCAGAACAAACTGCCTCGCCAATGGTGCGATTACTATCGATAATGGACCCAGCCTTTCGTTATGCAGAACATCGCCGACTCAAAGCCCTGTATGATACCGATGTCTTCTACTATCAGGGCACGGACTTCATAAAAGAAGTTGAATTGCTCCTCGAAGCCGAGATGCGCCAATACCTTGGCTGCAGCCTCGTCGAGACGCGCCTGATTAGCGGACAGATGGCAAATGCCACCGTCTTCAGTGCTATGGTCGATTACATCAATCGAGCTGACAGAAAGACTGAACCCAGAAGAATTGGCTACGTGATGAATAACCACATAATGAAAGGAGGACATTTAAGTTCTCAACCGATGGGGGCATTGAGGGATTTCATCGCTTACGATCCACGTACTGACCGACCTGCGGTGGTGAGCTTCCCCGTACTGAAGGATAATCCCTACAAGATAGACTTACCTGCCTGTAAGGAACTCATTGCCAGATATAAGCCCGAACTGATAATCCTCGGCAAAAGCGTTGTTTTGCATCCTGAACCAGTAGCAGCAATTCGCTCATTCGTAGAGGAACTCTCACTCGATACTATCATTATGTACGACATGGCACACGTCTTGGGGCTGGTGGGACCCTATTTTCAGCAACCATTCAAGGAAGGGGTTGATGTTGTAACAGGCTCAACGCATAAAACCTTCTTCGGCACGCAGCGGGGTATAGTGGCAGCTAATTTCCCCGAACAACACCCGCGATATCCGCTCTGGGAGGCAATTCGTAAAAGGACCTTCCCAGGTGCAGTTAGTAATCATCACCTCGGTACAATGCTCGGATTACTAATGGCAGCCTATGAAATGAACTACTTCAAGGATGAGTATCAAAAGAATGTGATTTCCAATGCCAAGGCATTTGCCAGCGCCCTGAAACGCTGCGGGCTTGATGTGGCAGGTGATCCGGACGTCTCGTACACCGAAACGCATCAGGTCGTCATCAACGTGGGCTACAGCCGAGGGCCTGAAATAGCACGCAAACTTGAGGAAAACAACATCATCGTAAACTATCAAGCCTCCCCTGCTGAAGAGGGATTTACTGCCGCTGGCTCGTTGAGAATGGGCGTGGCTGAGATGACAAGGTTCGGACTAACAGAGAAGGATTTCGAAACAGTAGCAGAGTTGATCGCAGAGGTAATCTTGAAGGATAAGCCCGTCAAGGATAAGGTAAAAGAGTTCCGAAGCAAATTCCTTGAAATGAGATACTGCTTCAGCGACGAGCAATATGCACAGGCATTAGAAAAAATCTACGAACTTGTTCGCTAAACTATCCCGCTGGATTAATTAATCTAAAATGTTGCAAAGCCGCCTGAAAGGTTATCAGGCTTGTTTGACAGGCAGCTGTCGGGTAAAAACCTTCATGCTATGAATTTCGGTCTTTATGAAGATTGACATTGAAGGAGAGATTTTGATGATTCCCGAAAACCTACGCTATACCAGGACGCATGAATGGGCTCGGTTTGATGAGGCTGACAAGACGGTAACAGTCGGATTGACCGATTTTGCCGTTGAGCAGCTTGGCGATGTGGTTTATCTGGAACTTCCCTCCGTCGGGCAGAAGGTGCAGAAAGAATCAGCCATGGGGGTAATCGAATCAGTAAAGGCAGCCTCCGATATTTATGCACCGGTCAGCGGCGAAGTAATTGAGGTAAACTCTGCTGTGACGGAAAACTTCGACCTACTCAAGCAGGATGCTTACGGGAATGCCTGGCTTGTAAAAATAAAGCCTGACAATGACAAGGACTTTGCCACCCTGTTATCTGCACAAGATTACGAAAACTTACTCTCCGAGCAGGAGCATTAAAAACAATACGCAAGCCATATCAAGCGTGGCAATTCCGTAAGCAGATCTCCCACAGATAATTAGCTGCCCTGCCTTCGAATCTTGTGGATTGTAATATGAAGGTTAATCAGCCAGACGAGAGAAAACGCCAAGAGCATACCTTTATCTTATTA
>JAGHBS010000277.1 GCA_021160865.1 Planctomycetota bacterium
GCTTTAGCTGTTCGAGTGTCTCTGCCAGTGATTCGGTAATCATACCATTTTCATCCATCTCGATAGCCCGGACCGAAGCCCCCATGCTCGTTAGAACTCCGGTATAGACGAAATAACTTGGCCATTCGGTTATAACGATGTCGCCTGGATTAATCAGGATGTCGCTTATAATGTATAGCATTTGTTGAGAACCTGACGAGATGACGACGTTATCGGGGCTGACGGAGATTTCTTCGGGCGTTATCCCATCGAGTTTGCAGACGTAATCGAGGACCTCCCTCCGCAGCTCGCTCAATCCATTAGTGGTGCCGTATTGCAGGGCATCCTGACCGGCTGACCTATCTGAAAAGATTTCATTGACCAGTTGATTTGTCTCATCCGTCGGCAAAGTTTCATGGTCCACCAAGCCAGCAGCAAGGGAGATTGTACCTTTCTTGGCGACAGCTATATCCATAAGAAAGTTTATGGGCGGAGTTGTTGTTCGACTCACCTTGCTTGAAAAGGCAAAATGACTCATCTCATCTTTCATCATAAACAATCCTTACATCTTCCTGAACAAGCAAGTCTAACCCTTGATTTGTGTTTGGTCAAGATTTTCAAGCAGAGGCGTTGACATCGTAAGGGGCACAGATAAAATTGATTATTACTGGATATGCAGGAAGGAGCGTGAAGGTTATGGTTTCGGAATATGTGAAAGAAATTACCGAAGTTAACTTCGAGGATGAGGTTATCAAATCACCCCAGCCTGTTGTTATAGACCTCTGGGCTGAGTGGTGTATGCCTTGCAGAATGATTGCACCGATAATTGAAGAATTGGCGCAAGAGTATGACGGTAAAGTGAAGTTTGGCAAACTTAACGTTGATGAGAATCGCAACATTGCTATTCGTTACAGCATCCAGGCGATTCCGACGCTCCTGATTTTCAAGGATGGTCAACTCGTACAGAAGTTCGTCGGACTTCGAAGTAAAGCCGATTTGAAGAGGGAAATTGATTCGCTCCTGGAATAGTCCATGTCCAAAGGGAACGAAAAGCAAATTTCGCTTACCCGGCAAGAGGTGCGTGATTTCGACAAATTAGCCATTGAGCAGTGGGGCGTTCCCAGCGTGGTGCTGATGGAAAATGCTGGTAGGGGCGTGGCTGACGCTGTTGAAAAATTCCTTCAGGGCGATCTTGCCGGTAAGAAAATTGCTATTGTCGCAGGTGTCGGTAATAACGGTGGTGATGGTTTTGTTGCAGCACGCCATCTGCATATTAGGGCAGCGACGGTAAAGGTGTTCGTGGTCGGGAATGTCGATAAGATGACCGCCGATGCCTCAATCAACTTCGATATCCTCAAGAACATTGGTATTGATGTGCATCTTTGTAGTTCAAACGAAATATCCCATTTGTCAAGTTGGTTAGAACAATTCGACCTGATTATCGATGCCCTTGGTGGGACGGGAATTACCGGCGCACTTCGAGGTGATTTATCCATAGCCGTTGAGCAAATTAATTCTATTAATAAGCCCGTCGTTGCGGTTGATATTCCCACCGGGCTTGATTGCGATACAGGCCAGGTTCAAGGCCCAGCCGTTCGGGCTGACCTTACCGTTACATTCGTTGCCCGCAAAGTCGGCTTCGATACCCCTGAATCAGCCGATTACACCGGCGAGGTAATCGTTGCGGACATAGGTGTGCCATTGGTAAAGTGAATTCGTGCGGATAAGTCCTGAAATTATTCACCGACATTATTTTTGTTTTACATCCTTGCCCGTCCGCGCATCTGCAGTCCGAAGAGTTTGATAAACCCGGCAGCATCGGTGGGGGAGTACTCAGCCCCCATAGTGAAACTGGCGAGTTTGGGACTGTACAAACTTTTCGGACTACTCAAGCTGGCGACGGTAGCGTGCCCCTTGAAGCATTTTATCCTGACTGAGCCAGTGACGTTTCTTTGAGTTTGCTCGACGAATGAGTCAATCGCCTCCCTCAACGGGCTAAACCACTGACCGAAGTAAATAAGTTCAGCATATTTCAAAGCGATATATTGTTTGAAGTGGGCTGTTTCCCTGTCGAGTGTGATTGACTCTAATGCCTTGTGGGCATGGTATAGAATCGTTCCGCCAGGGGTTTCGTAGGCGCCGTGGCTCTTGATGCCGATAAGCCGATTTTCGACTAAGTGTACCTGCCCGATGCCATGCCTTCCGCCAATCTTGTTAAGACGGGCGATTATCTCGTGCCCGGCTAATCGGACACCATCAACGGCTACGGGTTTGCCTGATTTGAAATCAATCTGCACGTACGTAGGTTTATCCGGCGTCTTCGAGATCGGGTTCGACATCACCCAGAGATTATCACTCGGTTCGTTATTCAGGTCTTCCAGGTCAGCCCCTTCGTGGCTTATGTGCCAAAGGTTGCGGTCGCGGGAGTAAATCTTCTTTTTGCTCTGGTCTATCTTGATGCCATGCTTGCGGGCAAAGTCAATGGCAGCCTCTCTGCTTCTAATCTCGAAGGATGGGTCTTTCCATGGCGAGATGATTTTCAATTTCGGTGCTAATGCCATATAGGTAAGTTCAAATCTTACCTGATCGTTTCCCTTACCGGTGGCACCATGTGCAACGGCATCAGCCTTTTCTTTCAATGCGCATTCGACCTGCGCCTTTGCAATGAGCGGACGAGCAATGGCAGTGCCAAGCATGTAATAATCTTCGTAAACGGCCCCTGCAGCGAGCATCTTGAAGCAGTATTGTTCGGCAAATTCCCTTCGCAGGTCTTTCACAACACATTTACTTGCTCCACTTGCCTTGGCTTTAGACTTGATGCCTTTCAGTTCACCTTCTCCCTGACCGACATCAGCCACGAAGGCAATTACCTCACAACCGGGGTAACGTTGCTTCAGCCACGGTAGGATAATCGAAGTGTCAAGCCCGCCGGAGTACGCCAGTACAATCTTCTTGACCTTCTCAGCCATGATAAAACTCCTTCCTGCAGAAAGGATAATCATACCGAAATGATTTCACATTGCAAATGAAACGATGCGGCAATGATTTATAGCTGCCTGTAAGGAAGCGGATATGATGCGACTTTTGTGCTACTCTGCTTGCTTCGGTACAGTTTCAGCCACATTTGTAAATCTTTTTGTTCCCTTTATGGGATTGATCGGTGGCGGTGTTCGGGTATTGGTGTTCAGCAAAGAAGTCTTTTTATGAGGAGATGTTTAGCCGATCGAGAACTGTCTTTTTTATCAGTTCGCGGGGGGCGGGCACCCCTAACCAGAATTCAAATTGCCCTGCTGCCTGATTGACGAACATCTCCACGCCCGAGACGGTCAGGCAGCCTGCTTTTTCTGCCAATTCAAGCAGACGAGTTCGTGGGGGATTATAAACGGTGTCGAAGACAACCCGAACGCGCGAAAGAACTTCCTCAGTCAAGACTGATTCATCAACATTGGGAAACATTCCAATGGAGGTGCAATTGATGACAATTTCGTGAGAGATTTGCTCGACCTTTTCCAACGGCAGGGCGAGGCAGCCAAATTCTTTTGCCAGTTTTTCTGCTCGTTGAAACGTACGGTTATAGATTGTTATTTTTGCCTTGTAATGTGCTAATGCAGCCACTATCGCCCTTGCCACGCCACCTGCTCCGATAACGGCTACCTCACGGCCTGCCAGTTCAGCCGGCTTAATCCGCATGGCTGAGCATAGCGCATCAATGGCAGCAGCGTAGTCGGTGTTGATGCCGCGAAGCGATCCGTCAGGAGCAATTGCAATAGTATTAATGGCGCCGATTTGCCGGGATAATTCGTCGCAATTTTCCTCGCCGAGATATGCGATAGCGTTTTCTTTATGCGGTATCGTAATGCTCAACCCGCGTAGGTCGAGCCAATCAGCAGCGATGGCTGCATCCATGAAGCGGTTGAAATTTTCGCCTCCTGCTTCAATCCTCAGCGGTAGGTACACCGCATTGATACCCCCGGCAGCAAAGGCAGCATTGTGCACGGCTGGACTCATCGAATGTGCAATCGGACAGCCAATCACGCCGTAAACAAGCGTTTCGGAATTGATTGCGTCCCATCGGTAAAGCGTTTTCATCTCTTCAACGGTAGGTTGACCGGGGGCGGATTCAAGCCCCTTTTCCATTGCAGCAAATGTGCCAAATGCATTGAACTTCGCTGCCAGTATCCTGCTCATCAAGCCAGGCTCACCCATCGCAAGGGCAATGGTGGGTTTGGCAGATTTGCCGATGAGATTCAGCGCTTCGATCGCATCTTCCGGAGAAGTGGCTTTGAAGACAATTTTATTTACTGTTGCACGCGAGGCATCTAATTTGTTGAAGATTTCCTGCAGGTTCGCGGGTTTAGAAGTGAAGTCATGATGGCTGAGGATGATTTTCCCGTCGGGCCAGCTTGATTCGGGGACGTCCATCTCTATATCGATATAATCAGCCCCAGCCTGAGCGGCTGACGATAAGATGCTAATCCTATCATTTTCATTGCCGGTAAATTTGCCGCCCTGACGGGTAGGCCTGCAGGTCGCAATTATGCCGATACCCTCGGGACGGCTTTTAATCAGGTTTTCCAGCTCTTGATACGTAGGTAGGTTAGTTAGATAATCGAACCGACACTCCACCATATCTGCTCCCATTCGGGCAGCCTGATGCATTGCAGTGAGCATCTGTTCAACACTTGGCTGAACGAGCGGAACGATTAATGCGGATTTAGCAACTTTTGACGAGCGTGAATCTACACCGTTCGACAAAGATTATCTCCTACTACGGCGATGGGGTTTTCTAATTCTGCCAGTACGGATTTTCTCGCCCGGTATCATCACAGCAGGTTCGCCAGCAACGGTTGCCATTATGTTCACGAGGTGAAGCGTCGATACGACGAAATTGCACTTGCGCTTCTCAAAGGTGCTATCGGCTGTTTTTGAGTATTTAGGCTTGGTCGGATCGAAATAATCTGCCTTTTTAGCCTCGATGTCCCGTGTGAGTTCTTGAAGTTTTTCGTAGTATCGTTTACCTTGCTTGGGTTTCATGTGGACGCTTTCAGCCTTGAGGGTTTCGATGGTCTGGAGGAAAGCTGCAAGGTGCTTGTCCCGTTCGAGTTTCAGTCTTTTCAACAAGGCTTCATCGGCTTGGGGGAAATCCATGACCACCAATAGGTATTTGAGCGTCTTTTCGACGGCGTTGACGGTTCGATTGTGCTTGACGATTGCCCGTTCGGTGGTGATTTTACGGTCGAGTGCTTTTATGCGCTGCTGTGGTTTTCCCTTCGTGAGGGTGTTTAGAAATCCTGGTGGCCAATGTGGCATGGATTCGTAAATGCATTGCTCCTGGAAAATTTTTATTAGAAGCGGCGCGAGTGCTCTTAGCGTATCGTTCCCTGCCATCTTCAAGGGGTAGGTCAACTGGTAAGTAAGATATAGCCGTTCGAGTGGCTTACCTCGAAGGCCTTGTAGTGCCTTTGACAGGGCAGCAACGGAATCTTTGGTATATTGCACTCTCTTGACAATCTTGCTGATAGCAGGGGCTTTATCGTCGGTTGAAGATGCAAAGGCTTCAGCAGCACGTTTCAAGTTGGCAATAATGCTGGCGAAGTCTTCTTCAGTTGTTAGTGTTTGAAACTGAACCCTTCCATAAGATACCGAAAGAGTGGTTAACAAGGTAATACCGAGAAAACATACAAGGCGAATTCTTGACGAATATACTTCTTCGACCCGATGTAAAGTTGATGAAGTCGATTTTTCAGTGGCAATCATTTTTTCTGAAAATCCTTAAGTGATTTTTGAACATTTTTCGAAGTTTCTGTGCCTATTATAAAGACACCTGGTACCTGGCTACTTATGGCATAGAGATCATCTGTTCCGACCGGACCAGTTCGTGCAATACATAGGCGGATAGCTTTGCCATCCCTGTCTTTCATCTCCAAAGTCATTGCAGGTTTATCAAGTCCAAATCGCTTCAGATGGGGTTTATCGCTATAATCTACAAATCGCTTTGCTTTTATTTCTGATAAGTCGTTCAGGAAGTCCTCAACCTTCTCGTTGTCGATCGTAACGAAGACATCCGCGGTATATCGCCAATTCTTACCCGTTCGGATGAACTCCAGTGCGGTCTTTTGTATCGTAAGTTTGAATGAGACAATCTTGTCAGCTTGTATATCAAGGATGCTTCTGTCGCGCATCTCAGCAGCGAATTTGTTATAAAAGGTTCTATCCATCTTGCCGACCACCTTGGGCGTGGTATCCGTGACCCAAACGAACGAAGCGTTCTTGTCTTTCATTACCTTTATCGAGACGGTCCTTTCAACGGTTTTTGGCTTTGCTGTCGGGGCGGAAGTTGGCTTGGTTGCCGTTGTGGTTGTTGTGGGGTTGGTGGTCGTGGTCTTGGTGGTTGTTGATGGTTTTGTGGCAGGCTTTTCCGTAACGTTGAGGCGGTAGGTTAACTTGACGTTAATTCCCTTTGACTTGGCGAATTTTTCAGGCAAACGTGTATTCAATACGACGATTTTCTCTGCTTTGATATTCTTGATGGCGTCGAGCATGGTACGAACGTTCTGTTCATCAGCCTTTGCCTTGATAGGACTGATGAGTTTATATTCTTCATTATCCAGGCCCGAAACGATGAACTTACCATCCTCCCTCTCGAGTGCGATTTTCACTGGTGTTGCATCTTCGGGTAGCTTGAAAATCGTTTTTTGCCAGTATGCCGGTGATGGTTTTATCAGTTTGGCGTAATCGTTTGCTGATATTATAGCCACGGAATTGCTATCGGTTGCTTTTACAAACCCCACCTGTCCGCTTCTACTGGTATTACCTATCAGAAGCGAGACGACCTTGCCACCGGCTCGAAGATGCAACGTGATTTTACCTACAGGTGGTTCCAGACCAAATGCTGCCAGCATCGTGGGGTTATCTTGAAAGTCCCTTGCCTGGAGTTCTCGTAATGTTGAGATAAGATGCTCAACGGCTTTGTTATCGCATTTACCCTCGAATGGGTGAGTCATACGCCAATTTTCACCCTGTTTTATAAGTTTTGACGAACCACCAGCCGATAGATGTATATCTATCTTTGTGATTTTTGCATCCTTGGGAATATCCAGAACGTGTTTATCACGAATATCAGAAAGTTTTGTTTTCAGACCATCGAGGTGGAATTTGGCTACTTCGAATACCCATGGTTTATCTGTAAGCTTAGCAAAGACATTATCTTCAGCCGTCAATCCAAAAGCGATTGACAGCACCTTGCCCTTTTTAGGTTTTGCAGGCTTGGTTGTAGGTTTCGTGGAGGTGGTAGTCGTAGTTGGTTTTGTCGCTGCCAGTTCGACGGTTATTATAAGATGAGGTTTATCCAGGCCGAATTGGGCAAGATCAGTGGGATTATCATTGACGAACTTCTCAACCGTTATATCGCGAATCGAACCAAGCAGGGTATTGACCTTATCTGCATTTGCCCTTGCTGAGATAGGGGAGACGATAGACCATTTCCCATTAATTTTAGCTAATTCGTAGTTCTCACTGCCCTGTATTTTTACGCGGACAGCTTTGTCTTTATCGAATCGCATCAGGGCTTTTTCACGGTAATCAGATAGTGTCAGACTCAAAGGTGAAGTAAGGTCAACGTCGGCGACGTAGATATGTTTAGCATCAGCCAGTTGAACGTAGGTTCTATCCTGCTGGAGCGGAACGGGCAGCCCTACCTTTACGCAGAATTTCTTACCTTCATCATTGATAAGCGTGACGGTATGCTCCGGTGGTGAAAGGTGCGTTATAGTATCGGTTGGTCGGTCTGGATCGTCGGGCGCATATTTTCGAACGTAGCGGAGGTTTTTGATCTTCGATACAATGCTATCGACCTTCCAGTCAACAGCGGTTGCCTTTACTGGTTCGATGATTTGCCATTCCGTCCCGTGGCGCTGGAATACAATTTTTTCCTTGCCAGGCTTTTCCAAAATTACCTTTTCAACCTTTCCTACATTGCGGATTAGCCGTTCCGAAACGATTGTTGGTAATTTTATTCCACGTTCTTCTTCCTCTTGGCGAAGCCAATCCCTGTGGAAAATTACCACGTAACCAGCTGCCAGGATTACCAGAATCAGTAAAATTGCTGTCGTCTTGGTGTTCATCGTTACTACTCCGCTACTCCGTAACGGAAGGCATCTTGCTGTAGAATAATTAGATTCTTACGGCCTTATCATATTATTATCGCTGTACACATCATACGGTAGATGTATCTACTCAATTTTCTCTTTCGGGGTGCTTTTTAATTACGAAATTCACCGAGGCGCTTCCTGTCAATACGTAGCCAATGGGAATGTTTATGACCTTGCTTCGCTGATAGGTGTTCGTATCGGTCGGGTCGGTTCGTTGGAGTAATTCAGCAATGCTTTTGGGCATATCATCGAGTTCATCCTTGTCAACTGCCAGACCACCAGAGTGTAATGGGAGGCGGATATACAATCTGTCAGCCTTTGGCTTGACGAGTTGCTGGATATTTTCGAAAAGTTGCTTGACGGTTCTGGCTTTGAATCGCTGGGGCATCTCTTGCTGCATCTGGATTAGATTATCAATGGCAGTACAGGCATAAAGCGTATATTGTCCGTCGGTGATGTTAGCAGGTAATTTCAGCGAGAACTTCTTTACGAATCGCTCTGCGCGGAACGGTTTAAGTAGCACATAGCCGGTGATTTGTTCGCCCGGCTTGTAGGTATTCTTTTCCAGAGAGATTGATAGTATCCGTGCGGTCTTTTGAACAGGTTTGATGTTTATAGAAACGTTGATTTCCTTCGGGAAGACCGGTTTGCCAAGCGATGTATTCATCATAGCAACGAGCGGTCGGCCTAAATCGCTTATAATATCCATCAGTCCCTTTTCGCTGCTGATATTTTCAGCGTGATATTTTCCGAACCCTTTGCCAAAGTCAATGTCTATCGAATACTCGATGGTATGGAATATGGGGATTTTACGATTGGCAGTGGCAGAATCGATGATCATGTAAATAACAAGAGTAGTGGTTATGATGTGGTGTCTAACGAGACGATAATGGAATTCCTGGGTACTTCCAGGCCAATTGCATCTGACAGTAAGGGGAACCATGTTCACTTTTTCACCGATTTTCCCCAGCACCCCTGTATCTTCATCCTGTGTCAGGCAACCTGTGATCTTTAATCCTGAACCAACTTTAAAACTCGATGCCATTGATGTGATAGTAGTATGCACATAGGCTGGTCCTATGGGCATTTGTATCGGCCCGAGGGAGAACATCGGATGACCAAAGGCAAGTATGTTATTACCGATGACTTCGGTAGCGGTGCCTACGGCAGACCATTCTTCATCACCCGTTACCAGCTGAACCGCCAAAGCCGAGCCGGGAAGTATGTTAGCGATTTTTCGAGCATCCTGGGCAGCGACAGCTCCAACGGCACCAGCCTGGATTGGTATCATACCCATTTGTGAAAAGACGCTACTTGCTGATTGAAGAGTTTCTCCGCTTGCACCGGAGATCATTATCGGTGTAGAAAGCGGCACCAATCCAAACCGAGGCGTTCTGTTACGGTTAAACAATGCTCGATATTTATCTAATACCGCAGTTGAGAAATCAATCTTTCTCGGATTCATCAGCAATTTGACGAGTTGTTCGTCCAGTGAAGAGTTTCCGCTCGTAAAGTTATTCTTTCGAGAGGTTTTTGGTTTTGCAATTTTTTCGCCGGGGAGTTTTACCCCTTGAATGGCAAGCATCTGTGCAATTGGCTGAACGCCGCAGATTGGCTCTTTCTGGAACGTCCAGCCGAATGCTACTGCACCGATAAGTTTGTATTTTCCGTCAGCAGGGTCTTTGATGTAAATGGGCGAGCCACTCATGCCCGCGATGATTCCACTCTTTTCAAGCCCCAAACCGGAAAGTTTGCAGAGAATTATATCACGGCTTGGAGCGAAATTGTGCAGGACACTCAATACGGTGACGTTGAACTTTTCAATCTTCGTTCCGGTGATAACGGTCAATCCATAGCCTTTCATGCCGCGGCGAAGTTTGGTGTGGAGCATATACTTATCCGACTTTTCAACAAA
>JAGHBS010000016.1 GCA_021160865.1 Planctomycetota bacterium
AGTTGGAGATCGTTTGACAGTCTGTCTGATAGCAGCAATTCCGAAAGTCATCTTTGATGGGTACATTGTTATTCGTAAGGGTCAGATTGATGGTAAAAGTGAGCGGATAATAGCCGAAGCAGAAGATATTGTAAGTTCCTCGCTTAATGAGTTAGTCGTGGGACGCTGGCAGCAAAGTAAAGATACTTCCGGTAATTCGGTAGCGACATTTATGGCAAATGGTCATTGCCTTTTCAATGGTGATAACATCGGTTTTGCCAGTGAGGAACATTTTAGTATCAATGGTAAGTCAACACGGATTTTCAAGCCGGGTAAAAATGGTCAATTTTGGTCAGTGTCAGATATACTGCAGTATCTTATATCTGTCCACGTACCGAGTAATGTTCGCACAGTGGGCCTGGAGGAGTTTTCAAGTATCACCGAGGCGATTTATCCGCCCGAGGTTGACTTGACGGGCTTATCAGTCAAAGAAGCACTTTGTCGGGCTGCTAATCTTGCAGGTCTGGCGGTAAGAGTAGCGTATAGTGATCGTATCTTGCCGCAGGCATGCCCGAAGCTGGTCTTCTATTGTCCGACTAAGAATTATCCCCGACGGATTATTCATCTTCAGCCAGCAGGTGAAAACCTTGATACCCGACGGAGCAATGTGTGGAAAGGCTCTATCAGCGTTCGTCGTCGAGCAGTCAAACCAAGGATTTTGCTCGTGGGCGGCTTGAGGCGGTATGAAGCCACATTTCAACTCAAGCCCGGCTGGGATTCATCTGCCGAAACGGGATATTATCGCGAATTTATCCGTCATGAATCGGATAACTGGGTATCGGTCAAGGATGTGTTCCGCAAGTGGGTCTTGAACGAATCGGACAATTATTCAAATGAGCCTTACAATCTCGAACGGTTTAACTTTAGTAGTATCAATTCGGAGGATTTCTTCCTTGTCAGGTCTCGTCGCTTTTTACCATGCATTTCGACCGATTTGAATGGCGAGTCGCTCGGCATCGTGGTGGAGGTCAGTTTTGATTTCGGTTCGACCTGGCGGCGGTATCCTGGTGCCATTCGCACCCTGCCCGATGAATGCGGGATATATCTGACTGACGATGCCTTACCGGTGGATTATTTCCAATCGGCTGTTGAACATGAGGTTCAAATTCGTGTAACAGCAACGGTGGAATCAGATAGGCATATATCAGCTGAAACCGCTGGCAGTTCATCTTGTCCAGCAAAGGTCATTTCAGTCCCATCAGCCGGATGGGCAAAAGTCCATTCATCGAGCATCTTTTACAACAAGGAGGGATTGGGTCAACCATCGGAACAGGATGATACTGCCCGACTTGAGCGAATCGCAGAGGGTCTGGCTAAATCGCAGGACTTTGCCGTTGAGGCTGATATTACCCTCGGCTGGGTCGAGCCGACCTGTCGGGTTGGTGATGTTATCGAACGAATCGAAGGTAGGGAAATTGAACTGACCAGACTACCCGGCTGGCTGCCGAGTATTACCACTATTGAGCATCGCTGTGATGAAAATTGGTCAACGCATTTGAAAGTGAGCGGTTGAAAATGTCCCGGCAAAGAGGAAATTACGACGCATTGGGTAGATGGGTGCAGATGGGCGATACGCCGGTCGCAAGGATGGTGCGCATCGTCGGACATGATGAGGGGAATTGCTACACCGCCAAGTCCATCGCCTTCAATGCCGCCGGCGAGGTCGAGATTATCAGCAATGAGACCTTCACCGTTGTGAACCTTGCCGAGCCAAGCGATTCTAACGGATATGTCGAGCCCGATACCGATGCCGTTGCCCTTGCGCTCGATGGTAAATGGGTCGTATTCATTAGGCAGGCATCGGCGGTGATATTTCCAGCCAGGGTTATCTCTTCGCAGGGTTCGGGCGCTTATACCGTTCGTGAGCAGGTCGCCACCGGTGCAGGTACGTTCACCGATGCTACCGGGGCGGCCGACCTGACGGCATATAACCTCGCCGAACTGTCGCTCGGTCCCGGAGCTGCCGTCGAAAACGATACCATCGTTCTGGTTATGACGATTACCGATAACGGCTCGCCTCCAACCACCCGCTACATCTTCGATCACCCCATTTATGCCAAGTATCTGGATTAGAAAATGCCTTACAATCCCGTTTGGACAAATGGAAACGCTCAAGGCAGGCTCATAGGCGGTACGCACCTCGTCCGCGATGACGATGCTGATGAAATCGCCGATGCAATCAATCGCAGGCGAAGACTGGTATATCTTCATCAGCAGGATTTCTCATCGCAGGTAGGGGCGGGTAAGTTTGTTCGAGTTGCTACCATCGCCTCTCAATCCCCGCCGCCTTTCCGCAACTTCCGCGATGCGATTACCGATGACATCATCGAGCCCGAGGCAGGCGTTCTCGGTGGCGACCCTGCAACCCCGGCAGAGATGCACTGGCTTTGGCCAATCGACGATGGCGATGAAAACGATATTATTGTGCCGAATAATCCCCAGGCAGGGCAGGTCAGCTTGTTCGATAAACTCAGCGGCACGAACAACTGGACCGACCCGACCTTATCAGCAGGTACAAGCCACATCCGGGCTGTCCACTTCAATGAACTTCGTCAATCAATCGAATGGCTACGGCGGGGCAGATGGCGGCTACCGGTGTACCTGACCGCGGGGATATTCTCGATGTATCCCGATACCCCCTGGATCGGCGAATCGATTGCCAACAACGGCAGCAACGAATTGCGAAGCGTCGGCTATGCCGTCATCCGCACTTCCGAGACCCTGCCACGTGGGCTTATAAACGTCACGGTGCGTTCGGGTACCTATTTCGAAATAACTGCTGATACCGATTGCACGGTGGAAGTTTATCACTGCTTGCGCCAGATAGATTTCAGCAACGATCCGCCAACGTGGAACCAGTACGACCCGAGCGATTCGCTTGACTGGTCAGCCCCGGGCGGGACGGGGCAAGGCGACTCTACCCTGCTCGGCTCGATTAACCTCACCGCCAACACACCCGGCCAATTATCCAACGCTGCCGTCCAATCAGCCATTCAGAATATGATTGACTCAGCAGAGCAGAACTTCCTCATCCGCCGAAGCGACACCGGCTCGCAGACCATCGGCATATCCGCCCAAATCGTCATCGAGTTCGACCTGGACACCCCGCCGAATTGAACCAAACCTTCACCACAGCCAATTTGCCTGAAGATTTGCAAGACAGATTGAATAAGGAGTATTCGAGATGCTACCAGCCGAGATTGTCAGCGATCTTACCAGTTTCGGCATAGCCGGGTTGATGGGGGCGATGTGGCTATGGGAACGCAGAACCAACCGCCTGCGAGAAGAGCAACTTACCGAAGCCCATAGCCGAATCCTCCGCGACGAGCAACGGCTCAGCAAACTCATCGAGGTGGTCGAACACAACACCGCCGCCATGATCCGATTTACCGAAATACAAAACTTTGTCAGGGAAGTACTCAACGATTTGAGAAAGGAGTTGCGAAATGGAAATAAGAAATGATTGCCTCAAACGAAAATGCCCTCATCCACTTGCTCGCCTGCAGCAATACTCCTCTTTGCTAATAAGACAGGCAAAACGTGCGTCAATCGTGATTATCCTGTTCGTCTCGCTGGGGCTTACGGGCTGTTCGGGCGTGATTATGAACAAACAATACAGCCATTGGCTTGATAGACAGGCAGCACTATCGGCAGAGATCGCCCGCCGTGCCCGGCAAGGCAAACTGACGAATCAGCAAATGGCTAACGCTCTACAGGCTCAGGCAGATGCCTGGCAGCTGCTGCAAAACGCCCGTGATGGAATTGCCCCTCAGCAATTTAGAAAGGTAGGTGAAAAATGAAACCGATACCGCAACATTCGCAAAAGGCAGTTGGCACGATAACAGTTGACCTTCAGCGGATAAAGGATCGCCTCCCACCAGCACTGGCTGCTTACGTGGATGAGTACGCCCCACAGATTTTGGCACTCACTGCAGAGCAGACCAAGCAATGGCTCGACCTCGCCCGCAAAGGCGATCTGCAAGGAGCGTATCAGAGCCTGATAAAGAGTATGGGTGCCGACGAACTCATCCGCCAACAACAAAGACTCAACGATGAACTCAGGCAAATGAATTATCGAAACTATGCTGCGATAAACTTACAACGAAAAGCAGCCGTTGCTTTCATGGAGGTGTTATTGGGCATCGCTTTAGCAGCGGTGTCCTTTTAGCGCACGGGAAAGTTGGAAAATCTTTTGGAGGATTTACCTCATGGATAAATCACAAGCCATCAAGTTGCTCGGCGGGACGATTGCCCGCGGGATACTCTGGGCAACCGCTGCCATCTCGGCTCGCATGGGCATCGAGAACATCTCGAAAGATACTGCCCAGGGCGTAGGAATGTTCTTCGCAGCCATCATCCTCGCACTGCTTTCAAGCCTCTGGTCGCACCGAAAAGACAAAAAACTACTCCAAACCCCACCGAAAAAATAAAACCCCTCTCCTTTACCTGCTCTGGCTAAATAATAAAACAACTCAACTTGGGTGAGAGAAAATTTTCCCCAAAACGGGCTTGGCTATTCGCCCCTTTTGCTGTATCTTATTATTAGCAATACGAATACGAACAAGTTAGGCGAAATGTAAAAATATTTGATGGTGCATGGA
>JAGHBS010000146.1 GCA_021160865.1 Planctomycetota bacterium
ATATCCACGGGGCAAAGGTCGAGGATTTTTATGTTTCCCCATATCGTCGGTAGCAGATTATCTTGCCAGTTCGCGTGATCGCTGTGCCGCCCGGCGGACAGCAGTGACGAGGTGCTGATGCACGTTATTCTCGTCCATTAATCGAGTAGCAGCTTCGGTGATTCCGCCTTTTGTGGAGATTTTTGCACGAAGCGTTTCGGGCGATTCGTTAGTTTTCTTTAGCATCTCTGCTGAGCCGAGGCAGGTTTGGATGGCAAGTTTTAGAACGAGGTCTTTATCAAGCCCTTCAGCCACGCCTGCTTCTATCATTGCTTCGATGAGATAGAAAAAGTATGCCGGCCCACAGCCGCTGATGGCGGTTACTGCGTCGAGCATCTCTTCGTTTACCTGTGCGGTAAGTCCGCAGGCAGAGAAGAGGGCATCTGTCCAATTCAAGTCATCGTCGGTCGCGCCCGGGCATTTTGATAGGACGCTCATACCTGCACCAGCGAGTAAGGGCATGTTTGGCATGACGCGAATGATTCGTCCCTTGCCGCCCAACTTCTCAGAAATGCATTTACAATGCACGCTGGCGACGATGCTGATTATAGTGGCATCGGGCATGATCACATTGGCTATCTCGTCAAGCACCTTATCAATGACCCCCGGCTTGATTGCCAACATGACCCGTGGGCATCGGGCAGGAATCGTGTTATCCGTGACACAGGCAACGCCGAATTCCTTTTCAAAAAGTTCCCTGCGAGCCTCAGCTGGGTCGGAGGCGACAATTGCTTCCGGTGCGATGAATCGGCTTGATAACGCACCTCGCACGATGGCTTCAGCCATATTTCCTGCACCGATTATGCCAAGTTGATACTCTGCCACGAAACGATTACTCCTCCAATATCTCGATTAATCTTTCAGTTAGCTGAACTTGCTTGTATTCATCCCGACTGAGTCGATCAAACTGCTCCTGCAATTCTGGATTGTTGGCTGACTGGGCAAGCTGCTCATATTGCTGCAGGACTGATGATGCAATTTTATGCATCTCAGTGAAGTATTCGCTAAGAACGGTTTGATGGGACATGATGAATCTCCTTCCCCTTACCGAGCAATGAATGAATAATCTCAATGTGCGATTGACAATCGTGTTTCATTGCTTCAAGGATTGTATGTATCTCGGCTCGCTGTTCCTGATCAAGCGTATCTATCCATTGAAGTTCCTCGATAGCAGAGGTGATTTTCTCCAGCAGGTTCTTTTGCATCTTCATCAAGTCTTTGAGTTGGTCATCCATTCCCCCTTGCGATGGTGATATAGAAATGTACTTTCCATCAGCCATAATTTTATTATCGCATGAAAAGAGTAGTTTTGCAATTATTTATCCTTTCTTTGGGGATAAAAATCACGTTAGTAATACGTCCTTTACGATGAGCAGCAAAGCCACTCCAAGTAGCACCGTGCCGAAGAAGATTTTCACGAGTCTGGGATTTAGTCTCTTAGCCATGAATCGTGAACCAGTGTTGCTGCCGATGAGTACCCCTATTGTGCAAAGTATCCAGATTGTCCAGTTGGGATTGGCTGCCGTGGCGATGTGCGATACGAAGCTGGAGGTTCCTGAACAGGTAACTACCATTGCCGAGGTAGCAGCAGCCGCTTTAGGGTCAAGGCCAGCGATATAAAGTAAGGGAACGACGAATGACCCACCACCTCGACCTATCAGGCCGGCGAAAAATCCCAACGCACCACCCGCAACGATGCCAAGTATTACCCTTTGACCTTCGGATAATCTACCCCGCTTGGGTTTCCATCCACTTAGCATCAAGATAGCAGCAGCGGTAGTGAAAATGGCAAAGATTAAAATTACAGGCTTGGTTGGTAAAGAGATGTTAGCCCAAGTTCCCACCGGGGCGCAAAGCACCATCATTATTCCGAACGGCAAGGCTACCTTCCAATCTATAAGTTTCCTTCGAGCATAGACAATAGCAGCTGAGGTACTATTGACTACATTAAGAAGCATTCCAAGAGGGATGGCTTCGGATTTAAAATCCATCCCTAACCAAAACAGTATCGGGATGTAGAGTTGAGAACCACCCATCCCCAGCATGGAAAAAACGAAGGCTATTACCGTGAAAATCAGCGGAGCAAGATATAATGGTTCCATTGAGTATGTTCCTTACCTTGGGCTTATTGCGAATAACCTGAACAAGGGATACAGACAGTTTTGCTTTGTACGGTTCTCAAACCATGTGCAAAGGTTACCTCGCCGCACTTTTGGCAAGTTGCCCATTCGAAAGTACCCTTCTTAGGCTTCCAATCGATCTGATGAACTTCCCCAACAATGAATAATTCTTCAGTCGCTGCTGACCAGATACGCTCGATTAGTGGATCGATGATTTCAGCAGGGATATCCTTTGGTTCAACGCCTTGACGACGAAGTGTCGCGAATTGAGAACCCATTGCCTGCTTTTGAAACTCCGGGTTTAAACTGACGCGCACTGCACGATTTCCCTTGGTATCGATCAGCGTGATAGCATTTTTGGAGTAATTAAGTCTTTCGATGTTTCCCTTTCCAAACGTACAGCCGGTTGCTATTTGCACGCCA
>JAGHBS010000023.1 GCA_021160865.1 Planctomycetota bacterium
AAAGAAGATTGGGAACGGGACAACCATTGTGTGACATTTCACTTTTCAAAACCCGAGTACAGGAGTGCATTCATAGATGAGGTGGTTCGCTTACTTCCGGGGGAATTATGGAGGATAATCCGAACTGATAATGCTGATCCAGCCACGCCACAGTGTTGAACCGATTTCTATTCAGGTACAAAGTCGCCTTTATCAGCGGTTCTGGCACGGAGGATGAGTCCCTTTTCCGTCTTGCTGCTATACCATGCAGATGGACAAAGCGGATGATGGTATTGTAAGGCTTGCCAGTATCCAATGTCTCCAAAGGTGCCAACGCTCCAGATGACGAATTTGACCGGGCTGGTCTTGGGGTCGGTATAGGTCTTGCCGTTTGTGCAATCGCCCGGTGGAAAGCCATCAGGTACCCATATGCCAGTAATCGTTCCAACTCTGTTATGAAATCCTCTGCCCGGGGCGAGGTATTTATATGTCCTGTCGGGATTGAATGGATCAGTCATCTGCACAGTCAGATGGCTATCAGGTGGAGCAGCAGGTAAATATCCCCCACGGGCTAATTCGATTGGCAATTCCGCCCAATCTTTTACCTTTTCCGGACAGCCATAGGCACAATACGTCCGTGAAGGCGGATATGCATTATGTTCATGATGGTAGATTGTCAATGCGGTAGCGATGCCCGCAAGTTCCGCTTTAGTTTTTACTACCTTTGCAATGAATTTTGCCCTTGCCAGGCTTGGCAACAATATGGAAATCAACAAACCGATTATCGCTACCACCACCAATAGCTCGACGAGCGTAAAGGCGATGATAGCGCCAGTTTGTCGCTCATCTGCCTGCATAGAGTTAGTTTATTTCGGGTCGAGGGTCTTATCTTATTATTGTTATATTGATTATCGTTTCCTTACAGACAGGATGAATCCACCTCCAATCAATAATAATGTCAGTGATACAGGCTCGGGTATTATTATGTCATCTGGACGAGTTACCCATATTTGATACCCATCTGTCAGGCCGGTTCCCGGAATGGGGCCGCTGGGGCCAAATTGCGGTTCCTGATTGCCCAGGCCTATCACATCAAATTCGCCAGTAGGTTCGGGGCCGAAATCAACATTGCAGAGTTTCATAAGCAGGGTGTTTCCCAACTTATCTGCGATGGTGACTCTTTGATTCTTTCCCCATGTGCCTGAAACGACATGCACGTCATTAATTCGGATTCTCCTGCACTGGTATCGCTCGCCGCCAGTAAGACGGGTTGGATCGAATGTGTTCATTTCCGGGATGGTGACGAGTTCTGGTTCTGGAAGTCCGACACCCCGTTCAAGCAGTTCGACAGTAAAGTTCATTGATGGGTCAGCAGAATGTCGTTCATTTATGTTTGCTTTTCCGCCGACAGCCATTGCATATCCAGTGATTCGGACACGGTCGCCTTCGCGGAAGCCGCTGGCATTGAGACGGGCAAGCTCGTCTTCCCAGACGTCAGATTGATAAAACTTTCCTGCCCAGGCGGCGGTCCCCCCCAGATCGTCGCCTTCACCTTGTACGAATATCTGCCACATCTTTGCAGGATCGAGCATATCCTCGGGATTGTTCAGGCAAATACCCTCGATTACGACGAGGTTTTCAGGGGTAGGGTTGGCGCCAACCTTGTAATAGTTTGGTACGCCATTTTCATCTACCGATTGTAATTCCCAATTGGTCTCTGCAATGCTTGGTATTGCAAAAAACAATACCATCAACATCCCAACGAATAAGGCCTTCTTTGCCATCTTTTCTCCTCCTTCCCTTTCGATGACCAAATTCAATCTTGACAACATCGAGCAAATTAGTATTAACTAACGGTGAAATTGTATTACGGTTTTGGAGACTCGTCAAGAGGAAATCGTATGAAAAATAAAGAAATTTTTATTAACAGCACAGACCCTCGGATAGAGTTCTTTGACAGCCAAGCAAGTCATTGGGACGACGACATTGCTGAAATCGAACGAACCTTGCGAAGGGTAGATGAACTTCTGGATTTATTGAGACTTCATAAGGGGCAGGATGTTTTGGAGGTAGGCTGTGGGACAGGGCAAATTACAGGGTGGTTATCCTCGGTAGTTGCGCCAGGGGAAGTAGTTGCGATTGACTTCTCGCAGAAGATGCTTAGCCGAGCTCGAGAAAAGGGAATAAAAGCGAAGTTTGTCCATCTTGATATTTGTTGTGATAAACCTGAGGGTGTTTTTGATGTAGCATTGTGTTTTCATAGTTTCCCGCACTTCCGCGACAAGGAATCAGCCTTGAAAAATATCTCTGCTTCGCTCAAACCCGCAGGTTCTCTAATCGTCCTGCACCTTGCAAGCAGTGAGCAGATAAACTCTTTTCACAAAGGTGTAGGCGATGCAGTTGGTGAAGATTTTCTCCCCCAGCAGGACGATTGGGATAGATTATTGTCCGTTGCTGGTCTTGAACTCGATACCTATATCGATAAAGACGACTTATTCTTCCTTCGAGCGGTGAAAAATAGGTAGTTAATCCTTTCATCTCCAGCCTGTACAATACAAGTCATGTTGGATTCTCCCGAAAGGATAATTTTGTATCTTCCCAACTGGGTAGGTGATACTGTAATGTTCACGCCTACCATAAGGGCAATTCGTAAGGGGTTTCCTGACGCTCAAATTGCGCTTCTGGGAAGGGAAAATCCTGCTGCGGTACTTAGCCCCAATCCGTGGTGCGATGAGATTATCATTAACGATGGCAATATCGGCGGGGTGATAAAGGCCTTGCGGGAGAAATCATTCGATCTTGCCGTTCTCGGTCCTAACAGTTTTCGCAGCGCTTTGATAATTCGTTTAGCGGGGGTAAAAAGGCGCCTCGGATATGTCCGTGATGCCCGCGGATGGTTGCTAACCGATAAAATTGTTCCGCCGAAGGATAAGTCAGGGCGATTCGCCATTAAACCTGCAATTGATTATTATCTCACCCTTGCTGAGTATCTTGGCTGTCCTGCTGATGATAAGCGGATGGAACTGGGCATCTCCCCGTCTGATGATCAGTTTGCTCAAACTCTATTCGATAAAGCCAACATACATGAGGATCGGCCAATCGTACTGATAAACCCCGGTGCCTCTTACGGGCCTGCCAAGATGTATCCTGCTGATAGATTCGCACGAGTGGCTGATTTACTTATTGAGCGTCGCCAGGCACAGATAATACTTAACGCTGCCCCTGCAGAGAGGCCAATTGCATCTGCCGTTCAAAGGGTGATGAGATACCCTGTTTCAATCAACCTTGCTGAGGAAAATAATTCACTCGGACTTCTAAAGGCAATGGTAGCAAGGTCAGACTTGATGATTACCAACGATACAGGCCCAAGGCACTTTGCTGCTGCCCTTGGCGTGCCGGTGGTTACTATTTTCGGGCCTACCAATCCCGCCTGGACGGACATTTACTTTGAATATGAGCGGATCGTTCGAGTGAATGTCCCTTGCGGACCTTGTCAGATGAAGCGCTGCCCTTTACCAGCAGGGGATGAATATCATCAATGCATGCGGAAAATCACACCTGAAATGGTTGTATCAGCTGCTGAGGAGCTGCTCGATGCCCCGAAGAGCACTAACACTTCCTTGATGTGCAAACAACGAAATGATGGAAGAGCCTAAAGAAAAATTCACTGATAGTACTGACTTTGAGCAAGTTTTGCTGAAACGGGAAAATCTCGATACGGTTGAAGGTGCCTTTGCATATCGAGGGGGGAAAAGTCTTGACAAACCGGGCCTTGCAAAGCGCGAACGAATCCAGATTGACCTTGTTGATGAAACGGGGAAACCAATTCGATGGTACATGAAGCGCTACGGTAGCGATTCTTTCTTCAAGCGGCTCGGGAGGTGGATCATCGGTAAGGGAAAGTCAAGCCCTGCCCGGCAAGAGTATGAAAATATTCATCGGCTCAGTGCGATTGGCATCCCTACAATGAGAGCAATAACCTTCGGCGAAGAGAGGGATTTCCTCGGTGTCAAGCGGAGCTATCTTATCGTCTCTGCAGTACCCGGCGAGGCATTGGAAAGATGCTTCGATGATTATTTCAGAAAGTTTAATGAGAACCCCGCTGCCATTGAAAAGTTCAATCAATCGCTGGTTAATCTAATACGGAAACTTCACGATAATGGTTTTGTCCATCGTGATTTGTATGCCTCGCATATTTTTTTAGATTCCACCAATGATGATGTTGAGTTGTATCTTATCGATTTAGCAAGGGTTTTTGCGCCGGTGAGTTGGCGGCGATTTCGCTGGCGCGTCAAAGACTTAGCTGAACTAAAATACTCCATGCCATCAGCATGGGTGGAGAGGTATTGGGATGATTTTCTCAAAATGTATCTTCCCGATGATAAATTGTTTCCGAAGTGGTCGAAGGCAATTGATAAGAAGGTTGCGTGGATGTTCCGCCGGCAACGCCGAAAGGAACTTCGAGGGAAAATCAAAAAGAAAACCAATTAGAATTGCATTTACTTTTTAGAATAACTGATGTGCCTTGCGATTGCTGGAATCTATGATAAATGAGAATAGCGCTGGTCATAGAACGGATGGATACTTTTGGGGGTGGACGCGAAAGATCTGTTGCAGAGATTGCTACCGAACTATCGAGACGCGGGCATGAAGTATCCGTATTGTGTCAGATGGGAAGCCCCCCTGAATCGTCGGTGAGAGTTTTATCGCTCGGTCGGGTTGGTCTTACAAGATCGGCACAGATGGCTAACTTTATAAGAATGGTCGAAGCAGAGATTAGAGGCGGTAAATACGATATTGTTCACGCTACCTTACCCATCCCCTCTGCCAATATATATCAGCCCCGCGGCGGGACGGTAGTCGGTCAGCAGGCAGGGAAAAATAGATTATCATCTCCCGTTGGAAGGATGGTTAGAAAAATCACCTCCCCTCTAAACCGCACACGGGCATTGGCAATGAAAATCGAAAGGCAAGTGGTAGATAATCTCGATATAACCTGTCTAGCAGCGAGTAAACTGGTAGCAGAGGAGTTTTCAAGATATTACAACCGCCATGAAAATGTTCGAGTAATCTATAACGGTGTCGAAGTACCCCAAATTAATCAGGAGCAAAGAATAGCGAACCACAAAAAGTGGCGAAAGAGGTGGAATATAAGCGACGACGGTACTATTTTTCTTACTGTCGCTTACAATTT
>JAGHBS010000140.1 GCA_021160865.1 Planctomycetota bacterium
CGCAGGGGTTTCGACACCTGGGTAAAACTAACGTTGCATACTGCGACGGTCATGGCGCTTCGCAAAGTGAATGTTATAAGAACACCGACCCTGCCGAGATACTGAATATCGCCCCGGGAACAGGATTCCTTTCGCCCGATAACAGTAAATATGATTTGAAGTAGTCGCAGTCCTGCTACAGATTGGAACTTTGACCTGATAATCTTCTCTGTTGACGATTTCACCTCGTTATTGTCCAAAGTGCCGAAGATTTGGTTGATGTAGTTTTACGGCAAGGGAGGCTTAAACAATTCATTTCAATGGTTATTATTCAAGAGGTGTTGTATATTATTATCCCACCATTCCACCTTGTCTCATCTTTATTTTTTACATTGTGTAAGTAATGCCAAAAAATGCTTGACATGATGTTTGGATATATATATTGGTGCATAGCACTTGATTACCAAAAAGTAAATTGTGTTACGGAAAAGATGATGATTATGTAAATATTCGAAAGGGGAACATGCAGCCGAAGCAAACTGTGCCAGCAAAGTCGGCAACTTTAACCGCTTCCGCGACGCCACAGCAAGTTGCATATGAATCGCAAAAGGAAGAAGCATCAGTTTCTATTTCCGCTGCGATTGAGAGTAAACATTACGATTTGCCCCCTGCTATTTGTATAGGTATGCCGATAGTTAGTTTGTTAGTACTGTGGATTGTTCCCTTATTTGGACAGCGTGCTTACGATATTTTAATTCCCCACGAGATTGGTTTTCTGGAAATTGGTACAGTGGTCTTTCTTATTCCTGCCATTGTGTTAGGTGTGCTGTGTTTCTTGCGTCGTAGGCATATGCCAAAAGGTGTGGGCTGGATTATGCTATTGGCGGCAATTGCCGCTTTATACTTTGCCGGTGAAGAAATTAGCTGGGGACAAACTTACTTTCATTGGAAGACTCCCGATGTCTGGGCAAATCTTAACAAGCAGAACGAAACTAATCTGCATAACCTTGAGTTGAAAAAATACGGTTGGTATGTTGATTTAGTAGATGACCTTTTAAGTAATGTGCCTCGTCAGATTATGTTGATATTTTGCCTTGTGGGCGGGATTATTCTTCCATTGGCACTAAGACGCAGACTCTCTCGTCCGACAGCCCGACAAAGTGTGTGGTATTGGCTTATTCCAACCCAACGGCTTATCCCGGCTGCCTTACTTGCGGTGGTTAGTACCGCCCCGGAGAAAATATATAAAGTACTGAAGCACACATATGGCATTCCCAATTGGTTATCTAAGGGTAAATACGCCTATCTTGCCTTTGTTGACCCTGCTGGTGAGTTTAAGGAATATTGCTTTGCCATGGTGATGCTGTTTTATCTGCTATCGGTCTATATTCGCGTTCGACACAATCCTATCTCTAAGGTTGTAAAGTGAAGGACTTATTCAAGGATGCGTGATAAAAAGGGCAATCAAATCTACATACTATTTCGCGCTATAATCTAATTGTGGGTAGTGTTGTATCTTACACGAAGGAGGACAGGAAGGAGAAATGCAAGAGAGTTATCGAAACAGGCTCATAGAAAATTTTCACCCCCAGCCAGGAGGCTTACTGCCCTTTTCCAAGCATCTTTTTCTTGCCCTCTCTTTTCGTGTTTGTATCGGTAATCTGTCTTGCGGATGTATTCGTTAAGTTCTGTAAGTAAGGTGGAGTATTTTTCGATGTGCTTCGAGATGAGGTATTTCTGGAGCGAGGGGTCTTTTGTTTTTCGTAGGATTAATAGCAAGTGCGGAACACACAGGCCGCTACTTTGTTCCAAAGCGGTGCGGAAGTTGTCATCATTTATCCATTCGAGGAACGTGTCCAGATAGACTTCCCGCATTTGCGCCAGGGCGATACAGGCAGGACATAGCGAATCATGCGACCATGATTCTGGAATGGTTCTTTTCGTGATTCTAACGGTTGGCTTGGTTCGATCTTTCAAAAAATCAAGAAATGCGCGTATCTGGTCGCGGTATAGTATTGCCGTTCCGAGCCCGTTGCCGAACTCAAGCAGCATGTGAGCGTGCCGACGACAAAAACCTCTTGAACGGATAAGTTTGCCCCGAAGAGCAACGCTGTTGACCTTTTCGTAGAGCAGATTCTCCATGTAGCGACGGGCATCGCGCTCCTCAAGGAAGCACAGCGGACATGTTTGAGCGGTGCGAAAGGCATCGACCATTTCGAAGTAGACCATGTGCTTCTTATTTGATGATTTTTTCATCACTCTATCCGTTTGAAACCTGCAAGCATTCTATTTTGTGTCGCATCTATCGGAAAATTTCTCAACGATGCCGAGGGTACGAGGATATTACCTACAATGAGTCAGGTCAAGGTGATAAATTTTCAAAAAAGCGGAACTTTAAACCCTGTTTCACGACTAAATTAAATCAATAGGTGAAGATATATTGTTTGTTTAATAAGGTATAAAAGTGGCATACCGGCCGCGGCGTGATTACGGTTTAGTTGGGGCACGCTGAAGATAGGAGAACGATTAGTTTTGCCCAGAGAAG
>JAGHBS010000076.1 GCA_021160865.1 Planctomycetota bacterium
CTCTACCGGATTGTACGCAAGTATCCTCGTAGCAGATTAATCCCATCAGTATATTTGGGCTTGGCGTTAGTTTATAGTCGGATTAATCCTGCTGCCATAGACATAGGTCTAAGCGGTCTTGAAAGGGTGCAAGGTGATGTAGATGTTTCCTTTGCGGGCGTTACTGGCAAGGCAAGGGACATGATAGGGCGTATTACTCGCTTGCGGGTACTCACTAAACGCCATCCCCAACGGTACATTGCAGGAACGATTAACCTGCCGTTGAAACGGCTCTTTGCAGCACCTGCCGATTTGGGAGGAAGAGGTGCGATAGTTCTTCGCCATTCTGCCGGCCAGCCAATTCGCTATGGAAAAGATATTTTCCTGATCAAAGCAGGGCAGATTATCAGGTTCGATCCATCGGCTGCATCTTTTGACGAGGGGATAGAGTGGGAAACACCAAGACTGGTAAGTTTATTCTCTTACGGATATTTACCGCATACGCCTCAGGCTGCTATAGTGAGCGATTCGGCAATTCTTGTTGTTGCTACTTCGGCAGAGGCGGCTGGTGTAGACATAAAGACCGGAAAGGTGCTCTGGAGACAGCGTGAGACTTCCAGGTGCATTCCACTCGTGGATGAGAATCGAGTTATTACAATTACTGCGCGAAAAATTGTTCACGTTTATGATACCCGTACAGGAAAGCTATTATTATCTCAACAATTGCCCAGTAGGGAGAATCTCTGGGTAATCCCGCCGCAAACTGCAAATGGATTGTTGCTGGTTTGTACTGCATCAGGTAGAAAAAGGACTGTAAATGTTTGGGAAATCGATACGGGAAAATTCCTCCGTAGTATTTCGATGTCCTCGGGAGAGTTTCGCAGTGCATATCTTTCTCCCGATGGGCTTCTGTTGATTCGAACTACTAAATCGTTAAAACTTTTCGAGCCGGTGCTTGGAATTGAGTTGTGGGACATGAGGGTATCCTCAAGTCCATCGAGGACAATAGTTGGATTGGCTGATAGGTACCTGTTCATTTCGTCTGCGGATAAGCCTGGTATGCTTTTGATGCGGGACATTATGCAGCAAGGTGTCATTGTCCGAACCTTCCAGTTATCCCCAGTGGGTTTGAAGCCTTCGTATCCTGCTTATGTGAATATGGTGGGGCACCGTCTTTATGTTGTTGCCAGTTCGACCTTCCGTGCAAGTGCCTGGAATAGAGAACCACTTACAGGACGGATAGCATCTTGCTATGAGCCAACCCTTCATGCCCTTGATGTGGATACAGGTAAGGAATTGTGGTCGGTAAGTCTGACTCCTCCGGGGGCAACTCGGCGACGACACTATTTTGTTATGCCGATGCAGGTAGGCAAAACCCATATAAGTATACTAGTCAAAGACCTATCTGATATTCGTCACCCCCATGCTACTGCTATGCTCATCAATAGGTCGGATGGTAAGATAAGTCAGTATTTGAAAATTTCCGATGCGAGTGGATTAAACAGCCGTAGCAGGTACACTCGCCAGATGATGCTGTCGGCACCAGTGATGGTCAACGGTCGAGTAGTCGTCGAGACGTATAAAGGGGTGGAAATCTATGGTAAGGTGGAGAAATAGTTATCGGGGCTTATGATAATATGATGAGATTCAAAATAAGCATATTGACAGTTTTGCCGGTGTTATTGGTATTAGTGATGCCTTTGGGTGATTACCCTTCGGGTAGTGCAGGGGATTCGTCGCTTGCTTGGTGTGCTGCCCCGGGGCCTGTGCTTCCGCCGATGGTCACCCCTGCGACGGTAAAAGCCATCGATCGCGGGTTAGAGTATCTCATCAAGACCCAGCGAGCCAATGGTAGCTGGGTCAGCGGCTATTCCTCCTATGATTATCCGGTCGTCATGACCTCGCTTGCAGGGCTGGCGCTATTATCATCGGGCTCGACGCCGGAAACCGGACCGTATGCAAAATATATCAGAAAGGCAATGTACTATATCCTCAGAGTTGCGGAAGCATCAAAGGACGGGCTAATCTGCACCCATGCAAGCAGGTTCAGGAGCATGTACGGACACGGCTTTGCGATGCTGTTCCTGGCAGAGTGCTATGGAATGGACCTGGATGAGAAGACGGGCAAGCGCATCCGAAAGGTTCTTGATAAAGCAGTAGCGTTGACGGCAAAGGCGCAGTCCAGTCAGGGTGGATGGATATACACGCCGTACCAGAACTGCGACGAAGGTTCGGTTACGGTAACGCAGTTGCAGGCGCTTCGGGCTTGCAAGAACGTTGGTATCAAGGTGCCTGAAAAGACCATCACCCGTGCCGTTGAGTATCTCAAGAAATGTCAGAATCCCGATGGTGGAATCTGCTACTCCATTCGCAGCAGGGGGTCTTCTCGTCCGCCAATATCAGCTGCTGCTATTACCTGCTTTTATTCAGCAGGGGTTTACGATAGACAGTCCGGTGGAATGGGCAAAGAAGCCGAAATGGTGGAGAAACTCGTCAATTATTGCCGTCATGCCGCCCGAGTAGGTAGTGCCAGTGGGCATTATTATTACATGCACTTTTACATGGCTCAGGCGTGGTATCATCGCGGGGGAAAGGATTGGACTGATTATTATCCTAAGATACGTGACCATCTGTTGAGGCTACAAAATCCGGATGGTTCGTGGATGGGTGATTATGTTGGAACTACCTACGGCACTGCTATTGCAACGTTTATTCTTCAACTGCCTTACGGGTATTTACCTATATGTGAAAGATAATAGTTATCAAAAATAGAAGAAATAAAAGAGGTTGGGAAAGCAAAGGTACTAACAGGATTTTTTAGTTAAGGAGAAAGATGTGACAGAGCAACAGCAAATGAGTAAAGATGACCTTGCTGCGGTGGAAAAACTTACCAGTGCCTATGAGGTGCTGCGTAAGGAGATGGCAAAAGCAATTGTCGGTCAGGAACAGGTCTTGGAGGAGTTGGTAACGTGTATATTTGCCCGAGGCCATGCGATCCTGGAAGGCGTTCCGGGACTGGCTAAGACGCTGATGGTTTCATCCCTAGCCAAGTGCCTTGAACTGGAGTTTGCCAGGATACAGTTCACCCCCGACCTGATGCCCTCGGACATCACAGGTACAGAGGTAATTCAGGAGGATCGTGCTACCGGGACGCGGCAATTTAAATTCCTCGAAGGACCGATATTCGCCAATGTCATCCTGGCTGATGAGATTAACCGTACGCCGCCGAAGACCCAGGCAGCATTGCTTGAGGCGATGCAGGAGCGTCAAGTCTCCGTTGGTGGTAAACGCATGCCGATGAAAGACCCGTTCTTCGTCCTTGCCACGCAGAACCCAATTGAACAGGAAGGTACATACCCTCTTCCCGAAGCCCAGCAAGACCGATTTATGTTCAAGATTTTCGTCAAATATCCCAGCTGGGACGAGGAATTCGATATCATTCGTTTAACCACAGCGATTGAGGAAGTCGAGCTGAACCCTGTCCTGGATGGGCCGACTATTATTGAGATTCAGCACACTATCCGACGTGTGCCGGTGGCGGATCACGTTATTCGATATGCAATGAGATTGGTTCGTGCAACGAGGGTTAGCGAAGGTGATGTGCCGAGGTTCATTCAGGATTATGTATCGTGGGGAGCAGGACCGCGGGCCTGTCAGTATTTGATACTTGGCGGGAAGGTTCGTGCCGTCTTACATGGACGCTATCACGTTTCCACCGAAGATGTCCAAGCCGTTGCCAAGCCAGTACTACGGCACAGGATAATCACGAACTTCAATGCCGATGCTGAAGGCGTAACGACCGATAAAATCGTCGATATGCTTATCGACACTATCCCTGCCAAGGAAGGTGCAATTGCCTCTACGCCCGATACTGCAAGTGTGCTAAAGAAGCAGTAAACCTGCCTTGGTTAACTTCCATCGGAAAATTCCCAAGTAGGAAGGGCGGTTTTGAAATTGTGTTGTACAAACTTGGGTACATCGATTGAACGAGGTGTGTGATGACAAACAATGAATTGCGAAAATATCTCGATCCGAAGGTGCTAAGCAAGATTCGCCGGCTGGACATAAAGGCGAGGTTAGTAGTTGAAGGGTTTATTAGCGGGATGCACCGAAGCCCATTTAGAGGCGGATCAGTAGAGTTTGCTGAGCATCGTGAATATGTCCCTGGTGACGATCTCAAGCACCTTGATTGGAAGGTTCTTGGCAGGACTGACCGACTTTACATCAAGCAGTACGAGGAGGAAACGAACCTTCGAGCGACGTTCCTTGTCGATGTAAGCGAATCGATGCGTTACGGCGGCAGAGAGGGGCGAATGAATAAGTTTCACTACGCTGCCTGCCTGGCTGCTTCGTTGGCAATGCTGCTTTTGAATCAGCAGGATGCCGTTGGACTGGCGACGTTTGACGAGGATCTGCGCTCCTATTTGCCACCC
>JAGHBS010000030.1 GCA_021160865.1 Planctomycetota bacterium
CTTTGACCCGGTAAAGAAGGATGTTTCTTTATCGGCCTCCCCAGCAATGAAAGCCCCTTGGAAGGAGTTTTCTTATCTTTTTCCTCAAGTGGGTTTTGTAAGATGTTGTGCGACCAGCAAAGTAAGAAAGGTTTATGGAAGAGATATTTTCTTCCTATATCAGGATGATAAACCATATCATCGAGCATCTTGTTGCGAAGTCGGTCCATCCTGCTGCGGACAATTCGAGCGGTGAAGGTGTGTTTTAAAAGTGGCGGATCGAAGACAGTAATGTGCGATGTCTTTCCTGCAGGAAGGTCTCCGACGCTATAGCATTTTCCGCCGGCGACGATTAAGGCGTCGAAGAGATCATAACCGGTCTGGTTTGTTATCGTACCCTCTAATCCCTTCGGGCCGAAATGGAGCATTGTTTGAACCTTACCCGGTAGTGTTATGGGCGATTGTGTGTAGAAGGTGCGGAAGCTATTTCTAACGATTCTGATGTCTTCTACCTGCATTGCTTTGTCGCAGGAGATTTTGGTAGTTTCCATAAGACTCGTTGAGGGCGATAGTATTGGTCGAATGGTACCGCTGGCTGAGCCGGATGAAATGGAGATAGTTTTGGTTTCAGGGCTGTAGTAAGTAGCAAGTTGACGGAGATGTCCCCTACCGTCGTTATCCATTATTGCAAAGGTAAGGAAACTTAATCGAGGTTCTTCGCGTAGTGTTTTAGCATACAGGAAAATACCGGCGGATAGAAGCAAACTTGCAGGGATGAGGATAGCGTAGCCGAGTTCGCCCCTATGTTTGATAAGCAAGACGATTCCCGCGACTACGAATAAGGTAATTTGCGAGAGTATCAGGAAAAGCGGCACAGTTCGTCCCGGGCTGTACCTGCCTGATATTTTAGGCAGTTTTTCCCTTGCTGATTTGAGAAAGTCCTTTTCGCAAAGAGGTATGGAAAGTTTGATTTGATTTGCTATGGTTTGCCAGATTGGCTGGGCAGAATTATTGGAAAGAGCTCCAACGGGAACGGCGAGTGTGAAGATAACCCCCGCTCCGTAGCGGCGCATCGTCAAAAGTGGCAGATCATTTGCCCACCAGAGTACTTTAGCACCCCACGGGCAAAGATGTATCATATTCATCGGTGGGGCTATCTTTGTATGAAAATGCTGTTTCCCATCATCGCTTTTGGCATCAAGATAGTATTCTTCATGTAAATCTACCACGTTTACCCCAGCTACTTGGGCAAATCGACCACTTATCGTAGAAGCAGCGTCGCTATGAGATGTTATCACCACCGCTCCACCCTGCCTTACCCAGTTGAGTATTGCCTCGACTTGGCTATCGAGCATTTCTTCTGGCCTAACGGCGGAAATAATTAGCAGCCTAAGGGATGAGTACCCGTACCATCTATCCGGCAGCAATCGTTGGGTGCAATTGGTCAGTTGTACTTTGCCAAACACGCTCTCGGGTAAGTTCTTTAGATAGGTGTGAGTTTGTCCGGCAGGGGATTCGGTATCGATGTATCCTATTAAATTACAGTGAGAGGGAAGTGGATAATGGAGCATGAAGTTCCGCAGCAGCATCTTACCAGTATGAGCATCAAGGATGTAATACGGTTGTTCCACAGTTCTTAGTACTTGGCGGGTGTTCCTTTTCGGTTTTGGAAAGTGGTTTAATTGAGCCAGTGTAATTGTCCCAGCGGTTTTGGGGGGCAAGACTAAACTTCGTGCGAAATGAATTCTGCCAAATGTTTGGGATTCGGTTGGAAGAACAAACTTAATCCGCATCGTTTTGTCTGTTGGATTAGAGAGATTAGCCAGAATTTCACACCAACGGTCACTTAGAACGTAAGGACGAAATGGTGGAGAAACCAATCCTACCTTAATATCAGCCTTTATTGATGTGCCTGATAGAATCGCTATCGCAACCAGGATGAATATCAATCTTTTCATAGATTCGTTTCAGAGAATAAAGTAAGTAGCACTATCCAGTCCAGTGTTCAGGTACCTTGATGATAAATCAATCTATCCTTATATACCAAAATATAAAGTGAGATTGTAGGGTTGAGCAGTGCGGACTGCAAGAGTAATTTTGGCGGGTAATAAAATTTGTAAGGTGGATATCTGGGCTATCACCGCAGAAGTGAGCGAATGGTATGGGCATTAACCGCATCCCAATCGAGGCCATCTTCGGTATATCCCTTGGGCGTTTCGAGTATCATCGGCAAAGCCTCAAGGTGGGGGTCGTTGACGATGTTGGCAAAGCCTGCAAGCCCGATTTTTCCTCGCCCGATGTGCCAGTGGCGATCAATTCTGCTTCCTAAATCCTTTAGTGAATCGTTCAAATGAATAACCTTTAGTTTTTCAAGCCCGATAATCCGTTGGAATGTTTCCATCGTCTTACGGTATGCCCTGGCTGAGCGGATGTCATAACCAGCAGCAAATATATGACAGGTATCCAGGCATAGCCCGACAGCTTGGGGCTTATCAAGTCGGTCTATGATGGCAGATAGATGCTCGAATCGATATCCTATGCTGTTTCCCTGACCAGCGGTGGTTTCTAACAAGATTTTTGTTGTATCCCGTCCATCCTCGATAAGGCGATTGAGGGCATCGACGATGAGGTTTATACCTTTTTCAAGATTCGGATTGCTACCAGGATGGAGGACGAGATATTTTATTCCAAGCTGCTGGCATCGCTTGATGTC
>JAGHBS010000115.1 GCA_021160865.1 Planctomycetota bacterium
CGTGCCAGGAGTAGATATATCGCCCAGATAAGTCCGAGTAGGGGAGCGACGAAGAATGTAAGTATGGCGACCTTCCAGCCAGCTGCTGCACCGATGGCGGCAAGGATGTGTACATCGCCCATTCCCATTGCCTCTTTGCCGAACGCCAGCGTACCGAGGATTCTTGCTGACCAGATAATTCCACCACCAACGAGGAATCCAAACACTGCCCCCATCCCGGCGGATAGGTGCGGTCCGAACCTGCTACTATACCATAGTCGCTCCATCGTCGAATTAACCGAAGGAACTTTCTTGACCAGCAAAAAACCGATAATCCCAAGCACGATTGCCGGTGCCAGAAATAATACCTCTCGAAGGATCTCCTTTCGTGGATTTACCCCATCTTTGGCAGTTATCGCTATTGATCTATCCTCTTTATCATCCTGTTCAGCGACAAACTTATCATCGGCATCGAGGAAACTTCTTTGCAAATACCCGGTACGCAACAGACACCATGATATTGCAAGTCCTACAATCGTGCCGAGCGAGGCAAGGGCAACGGCTGGTGAAACCATCGGCATAAGCGAACCTGGTCGATATGCCGATGCGACTATGCCTACCAAAGAGCAGAACCACATCACAGGAATCGGAACGATGAAAAGCTGTACATCCACTACTGAAACAGCCAATAATCCGCAAAGCAATACTGCGTGTGCTACAAACATCGGCCAATCCCGTGCAAATTGTAGAGGCTGATGGAATCTACCGGTCGAGCGGATATGTAGTACGAAATAGCAAATGTATAAGCCCGATAGGATTATGGCTGTGGATAATTCGATGAGAGGATATTGCAGCGAAATTGGCTGCTTGCAGAATCGGCATCGTCCCCGCAGGACAATCCAGCTGATAATTGGTATGTTATCGTACCACTTTATTGCCCTTCCGCAGCTGGGGCAGTGACTACCCGGAAATACAATGCTTTCGCCCCTCGGTAGTCTGTATATCAGGACGTTCAAAAAACTTCCGATGCAAGCGCCGATGATGAACAAGAAAAGGATTATTATCACGTTCACGAAGCACAACTCCCTTCGCCAAAACGATAACAGAGATTGCACCTCAATTCAACGAAGTATGTACGAAATGTGAGCGAATTTACATCATCGTAGTGTCTGGCACATCGACAATGCGTGATTCTTTCCGCGAGCGTTCAGCAGCAAAGGTAATCAGGTGCGTTTCGAGCGTCTCAGCAGGGCCCGATAAAATTTTCGATGGATCATTGTCGGCGACGGCAGCGATGAAACTGTCCATAAGTCCAGCATCGCCTCCACCATGCCCACCGACGATGGTACCATCAGTCGCATGGGTATCGATTACTTTGTGTGTATCGGTGAGAAAATCGAAGATGTCAATGTGTCTGCCATCGCCTTCGATTTGTCCTCGTGTGCCGAACAGACGGCTCTTTCGATGAGCAGCCTCGGTAAATGCCGTCATCGTGAACGATGCCGTTCTACCATCTTCAAAAAGCATTATAACTACCTGATTATCGACGACATCGTTATCACACTGATAGACACATCGGCCGTAGGGTCCTGTTCGCAATGCTTCGGTTACCCCCTCAACGGTAACGTCCGGCGTCAGCACATCTGTCGGCCAACCTGTTTTGCCTTTCTTGACCCTATCTTCAATGTATATCTTCTTTGCCGAATATGGACAGGTTGATTCGACCGGGCAATTCAGACAGCGTTCAGCAGCACCGTCAGGTTTATTGTTCCGATTGAAATGGTATAAGCTGCCGAAGGATGCAACCTTGGTACACCGAGCACCCATCATGTACCTTATCCAATCGAGATCATGACAGGACTTTGCCAAGAGCATGAAGGACGATTCAGCCTCATTTCGCCAGTTGCCCCGGACGAAAGAGTGTGCCTGGTGCCAGTATCCAACCGGCTCGAGGTGCTGAATGCTGACAACCTCGCCAATTTGCCCTGAATCCACAATGCTCTTTAATTGCCGCGTGTAAGGTGTGTAGCGCATAACGTGGCAAACGGCGAAGATGATGTTGCTCTTGATTGCAGACGATACTATCCGACGACAGTCTTGCTCATCAGGAGCCATCGGTTTTTCTAATAGCATATGGTAGCCTTTTTGTGCAAAGGCGATGGCGGGTTCGGCATGCATACGATCCTGCGTTGCGATGATTACGGCATCGGCGAATCGCTCGCGCTGGGCAGCCTCTTGCCAATCGGTAAAAACATTTTGGGGTGGGATATTGTGCATCTCTGCCATTCGGTTGCGGTAGAAGTCTCTTGGCTCTGCCACACCGACGACCTTTGCCCTATCGGGATGCTGCTTGACCCAATCGCCATAGCCGCTACCCCGCGAGCCTGCCCCGATTATTAGCAGTGTTACCGGCTTCACGGTAATATCTCCTATACAACTTACCTTGCCATCCACGGATTATATGCAAGATATTTGCATACTCAATGTATTTGCCGTTGATTGTTCTGGAAAAGGTAAAAATATAATTGTATCCTGGGAACCAGATTGGAAAAGGTGTGTTCAATTCTATGAAGGGTATAACGAACGTCATTTCTGGAGGCAAATCATGGAAAACGAGCACGAACAGGGCAAAGGATTAACTCGGCGGGAATTTCTTAGCGCCGGCATCGTCAGTGGAGCAGCGATTATCTTGACACAAAATCTGCCTGCTGCTACCACCCAAAAGGTGAAAAAGACCGACGTATGGGTCTTCCATGGTAAGGATAAGAAGAAATTGATCAACGCTTGCCTGAAGGTGATTTCCGATAATGGTGGGTTCGGAAAGGGTGCAAAGAAATTGACGCTCAAGGTCAACGCTGCCTGGTATCGCACGCCCGAGCAGGGTGCTAATACACATCCGGAATTGGTAGACGCCTTCCTTATCGGTTGCAAGAAGATGGGTATCAAGGAAGTTGTAATGCCCGAACATTCTTGCGATGATCCGCGCAAGAGTTTTCCCCGCAGTGGGCTTTTACAAGTTGCCCAAAAGAACGGTGCGAAGATGTACTCGCTTGGTGGAAATAGAAAACTCTACAAAGAAGTGAAAATTCCCAAGGGAAAGCGACTGAAAAAGGCACTGGTGGGAAAGGACTTCCTTGAAACCGATGCCCTGGTGAACATCCCCGTTGCCAAGCATCACGGTAGCGCCAGGTTGAGTATAGCGATGAAAAATTGGATGGGAGCCGTTCGCGACAGGGGTTATTGGCACCGAAATAATCTTCACCAGTGTATCGCTGATTTCAGCACGTTCATCAAGCCGACCTGGACGATTATCGATGCCACGCGGATTATGCTTGATCGAGGCCCGAAGGGTCCTGCCAGGAATCTCAAGCACCCGAACTTGATAATCCTTTCTCGTGATCAGGTGGCTGCTGACGCATACGCCTCGACGCTGTTTCCAGGTGTCGGACCGACAAAAGTAGGATACCTCAAAATAGCCCGCGAGATGAAAATTGGCACGACCGAAGTATCTAAGATGGCCGTTCACAAGATCGAAGTCTCATAAACATA
>JAGHBS010000180.1 GCA_021160865.1 Planctomycetota bacterium
ATCCACTCAAACAAGCCCGACAACTGCACCATCCAAGACGCTCGTAATCACATGGACAGGCCCACTTATCCTCAGGCCGCTTCGAGGATATGATAAAGTCATCCCGAATCGTTTTGATGTATCAATCATCGGCGACGAACTTATCCTCTCGGACGGAAAGGCAACGGCAATATGTAAAAAATTCAACTTCTATTCCACCAGACACATAACTGAGCTAATCGGAATGCCTTCCGAACCGGTGAAACTACAAACGTCGTCGGGAATTGAAATCTCTGCCGTTAGAGTCAATTTCAACAGCGCGACAGGCCTGGCTGAACTTATCGGTGCCGGCTTGATGAAATTGCCTGCCACCCAATCACTGCAGATGGCTGGCGTATCAACAAAGCCTTCAATGGAAAATCAGGAATTGCATATAACCTGGAGCGACGGCGTACAGGCAGCATTTGGACAAAGGAAAATCACAAAAGACGGAAAGGTCATCGCCACTGAAGATTTCCTCCGAGAAGCAAACTTTTTCGGGGATGTAAATCTTTCACAAGGCAAAGAACGCACGATGCAGGCTCAGCAACTCCAGGTTAGATTTTATCCCCCGATTGCACCGGGAGAACCAATTAATCGCATCTCCCATATCCACGCTGCTGGTGATGTCCAACTAAATGATACTCAAAGTGGCGATTTCATTCGGGCAGAACAACTGGATATTCAAATGTCTACCTTATCGGAAGAAAGTGCATATCCCAAAGAAGCCCTTGCGAGGGGAAATATCTCTGCCAAGCAGGGAAAAACATATATCAAAGCCAATAAGAGTCTTAACATCACCTTTGTGCAAATCAGGGACGAAAAGACAAACAAGGCGGAAATCAAGCCTCAAAAACTCACCGCAATCGGTGCAGTAGAGATTATCGATCGAAGCGGAGAACAACCTACCATCGCTATAGCAGAAACTATTAATAGCAACTTGCTCGATAAAACCGCTGTATTGAAAGGCTCACCAGCAAAAATCATCCAGAAGAACAAGCGAGGGGAAGAAAACTTCATCGAAGGCGATGATATATTCCTCGACGGCTTGCATGAATCAGCCTCTATTACAGGCAAGGGTAGATTGAAATTCTACAGCGATACTGACATAAGTGGGAAAAAAACAGACAAACCCAAACCAGTCCAAATCTCATGGACAAAAAAGATGACCTACCGAGGCAGGGAACGGACAGCCGTTGCTGTCGGTGATGTCCATCTAACAACCTCCGAAGACGAACTTCGCTGTCAAAACCTGTACATACTATTTGCCACGAAAGAAACACAAGCCGATAAAACGCCTCCAATGAAGGCGCAAAAGACGCCAAAAGTAGCCTCGGCAACACTTACCAGCCCAATCTACACCAAAATTCGGAGAATCTCACTGGTCATAGCCAAGGGCAATGCCAAGCTGCGATCCTATCGGAAAGACGAAAAGGGCTTTCTTCTCCAGCGAGTCCAACTCCGCTCTGAACACATACTTTACCAAGCAGATAAAGCCATCCTCACCTGCAGCGGACCAGGCACACTTGTGGCTGAGGATTATCGAAAACCTATTCCCACGGACAATAAAAAATCCCCCGACAGCAATCTATTGGCTGGCAGAATTGATAGACCATCACAATCCGCATTTTCGTGGTCTAAATCGATGATGCTCGACTGGCCAGGACCAGAGGAGCAAAAAAATCAAGGCAGAAACACCATCATTACTATGATTGGTGATGTTCATATGGCACATCGTAGCGGGAGGCAAATCGTCCTCAGCGAAAAACTTAACATCCATAGATGGAAACTCCCGCCTGGCAGAAATACTATGCTCCGCTGTGATCGTATACTCGTACAGTTCGCACCAGCAGAAAGACACCCACGCAAACAAGAAGGCACTGCCGAGGGGATAACCATTGGTCCGGTTGAACTTTTCGACGCAAGAGGACAAAATGTACACCTCCGCGACGGCCCAAGAGAGGTATTCTGCCAGCGAATCCTCTACCAGAGACAAAACGATGTTGCAATAATCTGGGGTTCCTTACCCGGCAATCCTGAAAAAGACGCTATCCTGTACTACCAAGACGAGAAAAAAGGCACACTCAATACATGGAAAAGCCCGAAAATCATCTGGTTCAGGAAGACAAACCGAATTGTAACCAAGGGGGTTGAATCATACGGCGGATGGTGATCAAAAGTCATAATGCCTTGTAGCATAAGGGATTACAAAAATATAATTTTGATGAGGATTTTCTATTGACAAAATCGACAAATGTGCTATAATGAAATTAAGAGCAAGTAAAATGAATGAGGCTCCTCGGCCGGGCTCCCTCCCTTGGCCGAGTTTTTGGCGACAGCAGGTTCCCCTCCCCTGTTGTCGCCTCTTTTTATGCAGGTTCATCAAGGTGGTGATCGTTTCCAGTAAGTTGGGACTGTTTCGCCTTCATACGCTCCACCACCAGCGGCGGGACAAGGGCAGAGACATCGCCACCCATCGAGACAACCTGCTTTATCAGCGACGAGGAGGTAAAGGCATATTCCGTGCTGGTCATTATGAAGATCGTCTCCACGCCAGCTACTACCCTGTTGGTCAATGCCACCTGAAATTCAAATTGCAAATCAGAACTATTCCGCAAACCTCGCAAAATTGCTGAAGCACCCACCCGAACAGCAAAATCAACGGTCAAGCCGGTAAAACTCTCCACTGAAACGTTGGGATACTCACTCAATAACTCCTTTGCCATCGAGACGCGTTCTTCCACGGTGAATAGGGGCTTCTTCTCGGGGTTCTGTCCGATAGCAACGATGAGTTTATCGAAAAGCTGACAACCCCGTCGGATTACATCCAGATGCCCGTTGGTTATCGGATCAAACGTGCCGGGGAAAACCACTATGCGCTTTCGTCCCTCTCCAGCCATCTCTAAATACCTCGATTATTTGGGTTTGAAAAATCGCATTACCACGAAAATATCTTGCTGCAAATGATTATAAATCTTCATCAATGACCTTGCCAGTTTCATCAGTATCGGTGCTGCAAACGTCAACAGGTTCGGACATGGGCTTGGTTAGAACGATAACAGCAAGGGAAATAATTATACCGAAAAGTGCTACCGGAACGAACGAAGCACCGACAGTGATAATTTCACGGCTGGTTCTAAGGGCATCAACTGCTAAACCGATAAGCGGTGCTAAAATAGCTGCCGTTATGCTCTTTAATTGAGATTCTATAC
>JAGHBS010000174.1 GCA_021160865.1 Planctomycetota bacterium
CCTCCGTCGCCTGCAATTACTACGATGTCAGCTTCGTCGATAAACACGCAATATCTCCGAGTGAGAAATTACCTGATTCGCGCCAAATCAGACTAAGAAGAAATGCTAACCGCCTCACCTGCAGGTTGAAAAGGACTGGTAATAGAATTTTTCTGATGTTCTTTGCCGAATACCCAAATCTTCAACAAGCAAATAGGATTTCTGTGGATGGTTTGTAGATCAGAATTAGACTACATCCAAGTATCGGCCTCGGAATCGCACTACGCCGTCAGTTTTTGCATAAAGCGTATTATCGCTGCCAATTCCAACGTTAAAGCCGGGCTTCTTCGTTGTGCCACATTGTCTAACAATAATCGTACCGGCGGTGACCCATTGTCCACCGAAGCGTTTCACGCCCCGACTCTTGGCGTTGTAGTCTCTACCGTTTCTTGAAGAACCTTGTCCTTTCTTATGTGCCATCGTTTACCTCGCAAATCCGAAAAATCGATCATCATTATTTCATTTAATCCAAGGGACGTATTTTGCACTCTCTTTTATTTTACCCCCAAGGAAATAGATGTCAATCCCCGGGCGCCTTAAAGTAGCTTCATTTTTCACGATGAGGGTGTTAACCTCTCACCAGGATGAAAGTTTTGGTGCAACTGGCATTTCATTTTGTTATCATTTTGATAGCTCCTCTCCTATGCCTTGTGCAAGATTTATCCTGCAAAAACGAAATCCCATGCGCCGCTGATTGTTCTCTTGCTGCTTACTCGATGTAGCATCATATCCCTGCACGTTGTATTGGCGCCCACAATATCCGCCACAACTGTTGCGTGGGCAAGTACACATGGCGGACGGATATTACCTTGAAAGGCTACATGTTAGGGGCTACCATTATGGTTTGTCGGGTTCTCCCATAGTTAGGAGTATGAGGATGATACACATCAAATGCCCAAAATGCGGTGATTTTCTGAGTGTCCCCGAATCCATTGCCGGTCAAACTGTGACCTGCCCAAACTGCGGAAACGTCAGTGTCGTCCCACAGCCTGAGGCTGGGAAGAATTCAAATACTGAACACAAAGAGGTAAAGTTGTCACTTGGGGAAGGGTTCGACTTCAAGTCCAGGGAAGCCAAGATAGCCGCTTGGGCAAGTGTACTGGTTTGTTGCCTTCTGGGGACTTTGATCGGGGCAGAAATAGGTACTCAACATGATGCAACATTGGTCGGTGGCTGGATCGGTTTCTTGGGTGGATTCATCATAGGCATGCTGGTTGGGTCGCTATTGGGTTTGATTTTTGAGAAGACAGGAATTCGAGTTTGCACTTTGCCCTGTATAGGATGAGCGGATCGCTAAGTCCTATGATTGTCCGTTTGGCCTTGGCAATAATGTCGTGAGGGGCTCGAGTTTGTCGGGGTTGTGGTATCCTTGACCTATCGCTTCTTCTTGGCGACCTCAGCAAGGTCGCATCACTCTTAGCGTGCCTTTTCAAGGTCGGTCTCATTCCTATCCACGCACTGCTTGTACTCAGCGGCATCGACCGCATGGTCAACAGTATCGACGAGATCGAGAAAAATACCAGTCCGATGTGCAATGCGCGGTCGCGTTGTTGACTCCGTAGAACTCCTGCATGAGTTCCTTGCGAGGGTCAAGGGAACCGACGAAATCGAATATTGGGATGGCACTGATTGGTCGAAAATCACCAATGCTATGGCAGGTGAAGATTATTTCATCGTATATCACGATGATGGTGATTTAGCCGGCTTTACGGTGCTTACCGTCACTGCTGTTCCCGAACCTGCAACGCTGATGCTGCTATTGACATGTGGAGTACTGGCAATAATGAGAAATAGGCGGAAGTAATTTATCGGTCCAAAAATCCTTTCAAAGGCGGTTCTTTCGGTGAGCCGCCTTTTTTATTGCATAAAAGTAATAAGCCTGCACATCTATTCTTACTTGTTTTTGATGCAGGGTATTTATTTAGCATTGCTTGGGTGCTTATCACTGATGCAGGTAAGCAGATTGAGTATGAGTTGGGGTCGAACTCGTTAGTGCTTAGAGCACATGGTAGACTAAAAGAGGAAGTATTAGTAATGCCGGAAACCCTACTCAAGAGGGTGTCAACTTTAGACGATAATCCTTCAGTGAATTGTAAGGAAGAAAAATTGGAAGGGGATAAATGTGTCAATGAAAGTTTTGATTATCGATTCGGATTGGCGATTCGTGGAGCGTGTCAGGGAGTATCTCGAAGGATTTGGCCATTATGTTGTTCATCAGCCTGATGCGAAAAAGGCGCTTCAGCAGGTGAGTAAATGGCGGCCTGACATAATTATGGTCGATTGCGCAATAGAGGCTTGTTCCAATGGGGATTTACTGCAGGTATTTGGGCGATTAATTCCACGCCCTGCAGTTTTGCTGACGTCGTACATGGATGATTTTCAAAAGGCTTGGCGTGCCTGGCAGCACGGTGGTGACGAGTTGTTGTTCAAGCCTATTTTGCACATAAGTGAATTGCATACAGCTATTATTACCGCAATGAGAAATGCATCCTGCCCCTCTGCCCGTCCACGTGCCAGCAGGCTTGCACTATCAGCATAGACGTTGTCGGACATTGTTGGTTAATTATTTTAGGGAATCTTGCGAAATGGGGGTATAAAGAGGTAAAATAATATAGGCGGGACTGTGGATGGACGGTGAATGATTATTGTTCATCAGAAAGTGTCCGGAAGGGATATGGAATTATTTATCGAGGAGTCCCGCCATGGAAGCTAAAAGGATATTCTCGGTATTATCGGTATTAGTAGTAGTGGCTCTGCTACGTGCAGCTGGTTTGGCTGAATCGACAGGTGAGGCCTCGACTGCGAGCAATAGAGAGCCTCCTGCCCGTTTGCTGCTCAAGACAATAGAGCGTGTCTCATTTTCCAATATGCCACTTTCGCGCGTCTTTGATTATTACAGTAAGATTTCAGGCTTGGATATCCAGGCAGATTGGTCTGCATTGAGAGAAGTCGGCATTACGGCAACTACTCCCGTGACGCTTAAAGCAAGGAAGGTTCGATACGATAGGCTGCTCGACCTGACTCTCAGTTCTATCGCACCTGATCAGCACCCATTGGCGTGGAGACTTTCTGGTAAGGTGATAATTGTAAGTACGCAAATGCGGATTCTCCTACGAAATCGCTTGAGATTTATATCGCTACCAGTAGTGAAGACAGCAAGGCGCGGTGTGCCAAAGCAACGAGAACTACCGCGGAAAACGACGCTTAGACGGGTTGACTTTTCCGATATTTCGCTCAAAGAAGCAATAGATTTTATCCGTGATGCCTCCGGTGCGAACATTCACGTGAACTGGCGGGCTCTTGAAACTATCGGCATCACACGTGATACGAAGATTAACCTCAAGGCGAGGGATATTTCCATAGCCCGTCTGTTAACGCTGATTACCGATCAACTTAGCGTTGGTCAGGATAAATATTCCAGCGTCTATTGGGTAGTTGAAGATGGTGTGGTAGAGATTGCTACTGGCGAGGCACTTAATCGTTCGACACGTGTAGAAGTATACGATATTTCCGACTTGTTGCTTGTTGTGCCAAACTTTGTCGGTCCCACTATTAGTCTCACTCAAACAGCTAATGCCGTGAGTAATGCAAACAACAATTATTCTATCTGGGGAGATAACAATACGGGAAACAACGCAAGCAGTGGAAACATCGAGGGTGCCAGCATTGCTGAACAGCGCCAGAAATTGAAAGACCAACTCATCGAGATAATTAAGATGTCAATCGGCGAGGAGATGTGGGCACCTGAAGGGAAGGGGTCAGTCCGAATCCTCGGCAATAAATTGATAATATCGCAAACTCCACTTGGCTTCAAACTGCTAAAGAGGGCATTTCGGTAGTATCAACGAAGATATCTTCTAAGTCGCAGAAGCGGGGATGATTATTTTTCATCGTAGCAGCAGAACCAGACTAATCGCCCCGATAGGTACAACTTGAGTTCTCCGATTCGCTCACGGTGATAGAAACAAGCCCTGAAAGATGAGGTTTTATTCGCTGCCATAACCAAACGGCCAGCATTTCGCTGGTGGGATTTGCCAGACCTTCGATATCGTTGAGGCAGGAATGGTCGAGTTTCTCTATTATCGGCTCAACCACCCGTTTAATCTCCGCAAAGTCCATTACCCAGCCTGTTTCCTGTTCGACTTGACCGGTGACTGTAACGATTACACGATAACTATGACCATGTAGTTTACTACACCTATGATCGGCAGAGACGTTTGGTAGGCGATGGGCGGCTTCAAACCGGAATGTTTTACTGATTTCTGCCTGCATCGTGGTGTTCCTAATAAGTACTAACGAATTTTAGCCGAGGGTACCTTTTCATTCTATATCAGGAATTATTGAAATCATACTCCGCCGCTTTTATCAGGCCAGATAATCTTATGAATTTGCAGGCTGAGACGGACGTTGAGATTATCAGCCAGTATCCACTTTACAATTTCGCCTGGTTCAATCAGCCAGCGTTTGTGCGATTGATGAACCGCCCAGGCGGGCGAAAATATTACATTGCATCGTTCGATGAGATTCGCATCCTGGACAATCTTGCGTGCATATTCGTAGTCATTCCGATCGGTCAAGACGAATTTTACCTCGTCCCGCGATTTGATGTGGTCGAAGTTTTCCCATCGAAGCGAGTCAACCTGACCTGAGCCCGGGCATTTTACATCCATACAAATAATTACCCTTTCGGGGAGGTTGGAAATATCCCTCGAGCCGTTAGTTTCCAGTAATACCTTATAACCAGCGTCGCAGAGTTTTTCTAATAGCATCGGCGTGGCTGATTGTATTAAAGGCTCACCTCCGGTTACCAATGCCAGTTGTAAACCAGCAGCGTTGACCTGCGAAATTATTTCATCAACGCAGTAGCGTTTGCCTTCATAGTAAGCATAGGTTGTATCACACCACTTGCATCGCAGATTACAGCCTGTCAGGCGGACAATCGTACAGGGCAGACCCATCGTTGTCCCCTCGCCCGAGATGGTCTGATAGATTTCATTTACAACTAACGCATTTGACATTGCAGATTACTAATCCTTTCAACGAGATTTCTATAATGACAAATTTTGTAGTAGATATCGAGGTGTATTCCAGACGTAGCAAATTCCTTGCCTGATGTTAATTTCATTGGTACGTTGTTCAACGATGCCAAGGCAGAATA
>JAGHBS010000067.1 GCA_021160865.1 Planctomycetota bacterium
GTAGCATATTGTTCCGAGCCGACGCTTCAGCGAGTTCGCGTCTTTGCTTTTCGCTTTGGTATGCCCTTTTCCAATTTGGTCCGGTGGTCGCCAACTGGATCAGCGGACCGACAAAAACCAGTATTAGAAGAGCCAGTACAACAATGCTAATCTTCGTGAGGGTACTCACTAGCGAGTCTCCTTTCAGTTTTCGGTATTTCTAACAACTCATTTCACATTAAACTTCTCACTTCGATAGAGTGTGATTTTACTCACCTGACTACAATGGTCAAGAAAAAATCTACCCGTTGATTTTCATTTTAGTCTTTCGGGCCCGCAGTGTGTAGCACCGGTCTGGTAGCTGGTTGAGCAGGTTGTTTTTCTTTTATAATAACGGGCTCTCTACTAATCACCGTTGGCTTAGATGCTTGCAATAGTTTAAGTAAGGTTTCACTGGCAGCTACTCGTACTGCTCCCTTTGGTGAGCGCAACAATGGTGTCATTACCTTTATTATTTCTGTTTCCGGCTCGGGTATATATTGCAGGGAGCGAATGGCTATAGTTTGCAAACTTATTATATCAATAGGACGCAGTTCGGCATCTTTACCACGTGCTTTTTTGAGTACCTTGGTGGGATTAGTGGCAGCTTCTAATGGTAGGTGAGTCCTTACTGGTTGCCCCAGACGAGCAAGACTTGCTGCCGCTGCCACTCGTACTACCGGTTCTTGACGATTATCGTGCAATATCTGTTTGAGGATGTGAACAGAGTTGATGCTTGATGTTTTCCCCAGTGCCTTGGCAGCAATTAGACGATCCTCAATATTTTGACTTTTTGTAAACGCCTCAAGTAAGTGTATCGAGCGTTTGTCTCCTAATATGGCTAATGCCTCGGTAACCTCCAGCTGGACGACCGGGTCACGGTCAGTTCTTTGGAGCGATTTTAGTGGTCCAATGGCACTTGGTTCACCCATTTTTCCCATAATAGTGGCTGCCTGGGCACGAACCCATTTGTCCTTATCTCTCAGAAGTCTGCCCAATTCGGTAGTATAGGTATCATCACCAAGACAATGAAGGGCATAAATCACAGCACATTTGAGCTTCTTAGGTAGCGACGGGTCCTTCATCATCTTCAACAAGATGGGTCTGGCGGGAGCATATCGAGTATCACCTATTGCCATAGCAGCTGCAAATCTGACCGGTGCATAGGGGTCACGAAGCGCCTGTAGCATTACTGCACCTGCCTGGGTCCCCTCAGTATTTGTCAATGCCTCCAACGCCTTGGTCCGAACACGAGGATCAGGGTCTTCAGCAGCTTGGTAGAGGGTTGTCCTGGCGTCGATATAAACCTTAGTGGTATCTATGTGCGTTTTTTGCTTGGAGATACTAAAACCCTGCCACTTATTACAACCTATTGCCGTTGTTGAAATAATTGTGCTAATAAATATCAAACGACGTACAGGAATATGTTTCATAGTCTCGATCCTTAACTCGCTTAATCCTTATTTGTTCCTCGTTTTCTTATCAAGAGAATAATAATTCCAATACCTGCAGCAATGCAAACTATCTGTGCGAACAGATCACCTATGAAACTATATAGAGAAACTCGCTTATCAACAAGGGTTTTTACTACGAGATTTCCAACTACCAGCTTTCGCTTTCCGAGATGCTCGACCGTTGCCTTTATTCTACCGTTGGAATCGATATAAGCGCTGATTCCGGTATTTACAGCTCTGATAATAGGGGTGCGATTCTCAATCGCACGGAAAACATATTGCGCAAGGTGCTGGTCAAGTTCCGTACTGGCATGCATCTTACCCGAGAATCGGTGAACGAACCAGCCATCGTTTGAGATGTTCACCAACATATCCACTCGTTTGTCGCTGGATTTGAACCCTGCAGGTTTAACCATCGCTCTGCAGACGCGTGCGAACGTACCTTCATAACAAATCGGTGTGGAAAATCTTACAAGTTGTCCATTGTAATAAATCTCAAAACGTGTAAGTTTATTTCCCGGCTCAAGTTGCTGCATTACAGGTGGAACGAATCGACGAATCTGTTTATATAACCATTTCCAGCGATCACGAAACGGGACGCATTCGCTGAATGGTACAAGGTGTATCTTATCGTACCGTTTTATAATGCGAACCTTGCCACTTTCATCAGGAGCAAAAAGCAAAGCGGAGTTGCAAACTCTTATATTTTCAGAGTAATCACCCGCGTTTTCTGCAGGCATCGAGCCTCCTGCCAGTAGAGGACAACCTAATTCTCTGATGAGTCTTGTAAGTCTCCGAAGGTTTCGCTGGTAGGTCAGGATTACTTCACGTTCTTTCTTAGTGTAGATGGGTTTGGGATTTATTCTGTCTGTGGTAGCATCGGGATTGAGTTTTTCCCAAACGTCCGGGTCCATATCAAAAAATCCGAGCATACTTTCAGGCCAGACAACAAGGTCGCACCCTGCCCCGATTAGTAGTCTCGAACTATCTAAATGAGCGTCAAAGATTTCTTGTTCAGATGCTTCTCTACCTGTTATGGTAATCGGGAAGGCTTGCTGGACAATTCCGACCTTTGGTCCAGGTAAGAAAGTTTTCTGATTTATCCGCCAGTTCCCATAGCAAATAAGTCCTATTGCTACGATGATACAGCCGCCTGCTGCTATTGCGATCTTACGAGTAATTCTACCACCTTGCTTGGTCCTAACGAACAGCGGCTGGACAAGTGCATCAATAATCGCCCCATTTACCATCGCCACGAAGAATGACACGCCGTACTGGCCGGTAATATCAGCAACTTGTATTATCCGTATAGACTCGTATTGACTCTGTGCCAGGAAAAACCATGGGAAACCACTAAGTTTTGCCGGCAGGATAGGCCAAAGCATATATGCCCGGGCATATTCCATTGCCACCCATATTATCGGGAGCGTAATCCAGATTGGCCAACCCCTGTGAAATGCCCTACGGATTACTGCTCCCGGGATAAGCCAGTAAATTCCGAGTAGAAAAATTAGAAGGAAATATCCAATCAGGGTAATCCACGTTAGCCAATACAGTGCGATTGCCCAAAAGATAACCCCCGCCAACCATGCCCATAGCAGCGCCCATTTTTTATTATGTCCCCCAATGATGCCAAGTCCCCACGGTACTAAAGCGAAATAGGCTAAATACCAGTGATCAAACGGTGCAAATGAGATTGACAAAAGTACGCTTGTAAGAATTGCCAGAAGTGCGACGCTTAATCGTCGGCGGATATCTATTCTACCCTTGAAGACCTCAGCAGGGGGATTCTTTTCAAGGGCGGCTACCTCAGCCTTTACCTTTGCAGGATTTATTGCATGGCGACGTTTGGTCACTGATTTTCCTCGAATTAATACAAGGTAAGAAACTATTCTGCCTGCAAGAGTAATCCCGGTCAAGGATACGATTGAACTTATGTTCTTTACACACCGATGCGTGGTCTATAGGATAAGCAATTATGCCAGAACTATTCGTGGAAAAATCCTCGGCTTTTCGTAGAAGTTTATTGGCATTAATGATGCTGATAATACTGGCAGTATCGGTAGTGTCAGCCAATGTACTTGTTGTACGGGCACGTAAGCGGGTCGAGGCAGGTGCGAAGATTGTAAAAAAATTGCGTTTGCTCGGATTGGAACATTTTTATTCACCAGGACCGGAAATACAGTGGTATCTCATCAAATCGAGAAAGGGCTCTATCGGTTGGTTAGCAACATTTCATCAACGCTTACCTAATGGCGGCTTTATCGGTGTCAAGGTTGAGAATCTTCCGCGTGTATATAAATCTTATGAGAGATGGTCCCTCAATAACGACGCTACCGAGGGACAATATAGCAGCAGGATTGTCTGGGAATCTGGAAAATACCTTGATGTCTCCATTACCCTCTCCGAGGGCATCGTAAAGGTGAGCCGTCGTAGTATAAGTCTATTCAGGCCGGAGATTGCCAAGGCACCAGCAAAAGAAAATTATCTACCCGAAGGGACACATCTGCTGGCTGTTCGAGAAGTTGCAAAATCTAAGGTCGATGCACAATTTGCGATGGTTTTCAACGAGCAGCCGAATTTCGCAGGTGTCGTGCAATTCGGGACAGTTCGGATTAAATATATGAATCAGAGAAAAATCAAAGGAAGAAAGGTGATTCGTGTCAAGGAAACGGCAATTCTGCTTAATGAAAAAATCTCCCACACTTACGAAATTGATCAAAGTGGAAAGGTTGTTCAAGTTAGGCTACCTGAGAATAAGCGCATTGTAGCCTGCGATGAGAAAACGGTGCTGCTGAATTTTCCTGCTGCTAAAAGTTATTTTCACCAATTTTTGCCTCGGCGATTAGAGTCGGAATCGGAGGATGAAGATCAAGAAGACATCCCGATAATCAGGCTGATACAAACTATAATTTCTCCTTGAATCTTCAATACGGGGTGGGATTTTCAAGCAATTAAGCATTTAACGCGACGGTTCTTCTGCATTTCGCTTTCTAAGCTGCTCGGCTCGTTGGATTAGTTCAGCGTCGCTTGGAATGGACTTTTTCTTCAAGACGAAATGCACTGTACGATTATCATGATATGTCCATGGCGCTAACGCACTTAGTAAGTCAAGTGGAGGGATTTCATAAAGAGGAGGATTTATCTTGTAATGCGTTTTGAGCGTTTCATAGCCATCCTTGCGTAGAATAATCTCGTAATCGCCGTACCACGTAAACGATTTAGTTACAGGCGTCCTGCCTATCTCCTCGCTTGATATATAAACCAGGGCGTCGCTCGGCTCGGAGGTGACCGTAAGCGTCCGCTCTACACACCCTGCCAGCCCAATTAACAATGTTACAGCGATAAGGAACTTTATTATCTGCCGTTTCATCGTGAAAACTTTATATCGCATCGGAAGCAGGAACGCAAGAAAATTTGTTTCCCCAATTTCCCCGATAGCTATCAAAAGCAAGGTATGAATTTTCAGGTAAAAGTCCTCTCTAAAATAGTTTCTCATTTTTTCCTTTCAGATTTCGACCTGTCGGGATATAATAATATAAGTTCCTGCAGTAAGCAGGTGTTGGATATTATGGATTTCACATGGAGGAAGAGAGAAGGCTCATAAGGTTTCTCGAAGGGGGATTCCTCCTGTAAGACAAGAGAAGAAAGGTGCAGAGAAATGGAAAAGCCAATTCAGCGATGCAGTTTTGTTGCGATTGTGGTAATTGTGGTATTTGTTTGCTTCGCCTTTATCTCTCAGGGCTATGGGGCAATCAATTGGTGGGGCGACGTTCGGCCACCTGATCCATCTTCATGGACAAAGTCAACAGATGCTTACATCGGCAAATATGCCGATGGTGGAATAAGCATTACCGAAGGCGACAACATAGAAGCTGATGAAGCCTACCTTGGTTATGCTGCGGACGCATCTGGGATAGCCACCATTGATGGAGCAGGTTCAAGCTGGAACTGCGGCTCCGGTCTTCGCGTCGGCAGCTCTGGTCAGGGGACCCTGGAAATAAGCAACGGTGGAAGTGTCAATGTCGAAGAGGAAACATGGGTTGCAAGATACGTGGGTAGCATAGGGCAGATAAACTTCAATAATGGAACGCTTACAACCGGTGGAATTTTTGCAGCATCTGCTGACCTGACAGGGACAGGGGTGATAAATACCCATGGAATAGTTTCTGATATCGACCTGCTCTTCGATTCCACACATGGGACGAACCAGACCACAGTACTCGATAGTCACCCAGGTCAGAACATAACGATAAATCTCTCTCAGGATTCA
>JAGHBS010000081.1 GCA_021160865.1 Planctomycetota bacterium
CACCTTATTCCTTAGCGCTAAGAGTTTTTCGCCATCCCGTTGCCAATCATCCGCACGATTGGCAGCACGACGAGCGGCAGATAAAATCCGTTCACCTGCACGAAGCATTCTTTCCCTCGCTGGCGTGCGGCGCTTCTTAGAAAGGGCAGCTATCTGTTTATCAAGCAACCGAAGGTACTCGTAATCCTCAATACCTGCGGTGATAATCTCCAAGCGGGTGGAGCTCAAAGAGCCATCTGGACCCGGATAAACCAACTGTCCACAGCCCGGGCAAAAGGTAGACTTGCCGAGCACTGATGAAATATGCGTCGAATCCCATGGCTTGTTCGGCCAGCGCTTGGATGGGTCATCGCTGTAATTGCCCTCGTACTTTCTGCCCGGGCGGGTATTGTAATGCCAGGCACTGACGTTCCAGTAAGCAAGTCCATCCAAGCCGTACCGCCAGGTGAGCCAACCGGTAATCCGGCAATCTACGAGTGGATAATCGAGGTCCCACAACGGATACGGGTGTGGCTCGACGGCTAAATACCACCACACTTCATCGCCCGCACGCTTACGCTTCTCGTAGAAATCCTTGTACTGATCATAGCACCCCCGGTTGGAGCGAGCATCTCCAAGGTTCGGGCACCAAATGTCGCTATAACCTTCCAAATCGAACGGTGCGTAATTAGCAACGGTCATGCGTGGCACATCCGGGGCGATCCTTTTTACCATCTCGCACATCCTGCGCATATGAGGATACATCTCTTGCGGCGGCTCGTCCCAGATATAACAAAATGCGTTCTTTATCCAGCCCTTTCGACGAAGATGCTTGACATAACTTTCAAGCAAATCTGCAACAGCACGGTCGAACTCAGGCGAATCGAAGACCTTCTGACCAAGATGACCAAACCGCTTTTTCAGAAGCGGATTGAGTTTGAACATGGCTTCAGCATTGTGCCAAAAAGGTGGAGCGAAAATGTTGAACCGCATACCAAAACTAACCAAAAGTTCCAGGTATGGGTCTAACTTTCTGAAATCGTAAGATAATCTGCCGTTCTTGTCCTCTTTTATTGAGACGATCCGCGGATCACGCGTGGTAATGTAGCCGTAGAACAAGGTGTTTATTCGATGATCGTGGAGGAATCGTAGATACTTGCGAACCATGGCAGCCTGTTTTCGAGGTGGACCTGGATAAAAATCATAAAATCGCGACATGCTATCCATGGTGGAAAATCCAAAGACGGTGGCTAAGTGCGTCTTATCCGGTAGATTAAAATTCCAGACGGTAAGGTTAACCTGTATCGATTGGGGCAGGACGCCGGCAGGGCGAACCTCTATCGTCCCGCGGTACTGACCTGCCTTGGTGTCCTTTGGCACATAAACGGAGACCCAGATTGGTTGGCATTGTCCCTTGGGGACGTCGAATTTCTTATAAGGCCAGAGGATATCCGGGTAGTATAACTCCGGCTTTACACCGCGGGCTTTGACTGACTCTGCTATGAAAAGACTTATATGCTGGGGGTCAATCTTTTTCCCCGTGGTGTTATCGACCAGTGCCGTCTTTCGTAGCAAGACATCCTTCAGCGTCTTGTTCGGTGCAGCAAGGAATATCTGGAAGGCATCATGACCATTTCGAGCAGCTGCGATATTAATCTCCGTTCCACCAGCAAAGGATTTCAATTGATGGGGCGTAAGTCGAAGGCTTGGCCATCCTTGTTTGAAAAGCGAATCCCTCGCTGAAAGATAATATTCTTGCTTATTACTCATTCCTACATGACCCTGCTGGCGAGTCCTTTCAGCTGTCATCTTCCTGCCCCTTCCATTCCCGCAATACCTCATACGCGATAAGATAACTTACATCAAAATATCTTATGGGACAAATAATACCCAATCGCTATCAACGAAGATTTTTATTATATATACAATTTTTCTTCACTTAATCGTACCAAAATGGTACTATTTTTATTTGGAAAGGTGCTTTTATGAAGGCAAACGAATACTTGAACAGACAAAATTATGGAACCTGATTCATGATGTTAGAGTATAGCGAGAAATTATTGGAACACTTCAACAACCCGCGGAATGTCGGGGAACTCGACGAGAACGATCCGAGCGTCGGGACCGGTAAGGTCGGTTCGCCGGTTTGCGGCGATATGATGCAACTACAGATAAAGGTTGAGGACGGCATCATCACAGACGTGAAATTCAAGACCTTCGGCTGCGGGGCGGCTATCGCATCAGCATCATTAGCAACTGAGTGGCTAAAAGGAAAGACCATCGAAGAGGCGGAAAAAATCTCAAACGCCAAAATCGGTGAAGAACTGGAACTTCCCCCTATAAAGGTGCATTGTAGCGTCCTGGCTGAAGATGCCATCAAGGCTGCCATCGAAGATTGGCGACGAAAAAAATCAAAAAATACGAAATAAATCATGAAAGTATCCTCTTGCAATTCTCCTAACGTTCGATAAAATCCCCGTCGTCTAAACTGGCGTATCCATATCCAATTATGAAAGGGTAAGAAGATGGAGATACGTTATCTCAGCAGGGCCGATGTCGAGAAATTGGGAATTTCCATGAAGGAAGTTGTAGAAGCCGTTGATAATGGCTTTCGGCTGAAGGGCCTGGGCAAGGCTGAGATGCCCCCCAAGCCCGGCATTCATCCTCGCAAGGATTGTTTCATCCATGCCATGCCCGCATATATTCAGGAGATTGAATCGGCAGGAATCAAGTGGGTTAGCGGGTATCCTACGAACGTTGAGAAAAATTTGCCTTACATCAACGGGCTTTTGATATTGAATGACCCTGATACAGGTCTGCCTATCGCCGTGATGGATTGTTC
>JAGHBS010000160.1 GCA_021160865.1 Planctomycetota bacterium
AAAAGACATTGTCATGCCATTATAATCAAGTTGTTATGGCAATAATTGCAGGAATAGATGAAGCTGGTTTGGGTCCTCTTCTCGGCCCGCTGGTTGTGTCAATGAGTGTATTTGAAATACCCGATGATTTAACTAACCGCTCCTTCTGGTCGCTTCTTGCTGGTGCGGTAATCAAGAAGGTTTCCAAAAAATCTCCTGCTATTTCTATAACAGACTCAAAGATGATGCGAATTCGAAACGATGGCATCGTTCATCTTGAGCGTGGCGTGCTTGCTATGATCTTTCAAGATGGCACGATGCCCCAATCCCTCAATCAGCTGCTAAATTACATTGCCCCTGAGGCGGTGATACAAAAATCTCATTATCCGTGGTATGCTGATGCTGACTTACCGCTGCCTCGACAGGCGCATCCCCAGGACCTTGCTCTTCGTGCCAAAAGCGTCTCAAACGCAATGAAACGTCAGGGAATTACATTAAAAACCATTCGTGCTGAACCACTACTGGCAGGACATTTCAACAAACTTATCAAATCCACTAACAACAAGGCGGTAGTGCTATTTAGCCTGACTGGCAGATTAATCGATTACGTCTTCCGTACCTACGGTGCTGACAATCGAACCATCATAATCGTGGATTCCCAAGGCGGTCGAGTCCATTATCTAAAACCACTTCAGCAGATATTTGAGGGCGCCTATATCAAAGTCGTTCAAGAATCGCCCCCGCAGAGTGTTTACCTTGTTCGTGATGGCCAACGTGAGGCTGAAATCCGCTTCTGCACGAATGCTGAGAGGCAATCGCTGCCCGTTGCCCTTGCAAGTATGACGAGTAAATACATCCGTGAGCTGTTTATGGAATTACTAAATGATTGGTGGAGTAAACGTCTTGCAAATCTCAAACCCACTGCTGGCTATTACGTTGATGGACAGCGATTTATCAAGGAAATCCGCCTTATTGCTGAGCAGGAGAATATCGACAAAAACTTACTTATCCGCTGCAGGTAATAGCAAAACTCCCAATGAATCGTGCATATAGCGGCTGGATGAGTATATCATTGCTTTTTGATAACCTCAGGGTTGACGCAGTAAAGCGGCTCCCTGCCCGAAAGCACCAAGGCAACGTTACGGGCAGCTAATTGCTGAAGGGCAAGTTGCGACTCCTCGCTATACCAGCCGGCATGGTCGGTAAGAACGACATTATCCAGCTCGAAGAGTTTGCAATCCTTCTGAGGCGGTTCGGGTTCATATACATCTATCCCTGCAGATGCGATCTGCCCATTTTTCAGGGCATTATAAAGGGCATCAGGATCAACTAAAGGACCTCGAGAAGTATTTACAAGGATAGCCGTCGGCTTCATCATCTCGAATTGCTTTTCACCTATCATGTGCCTGGTCGAATCGGTAAGCGGAGCGTGTATCGAGATGTAATCAGAGCGATTGAGCAACTCATCCAGTTCGACGCTCTTTGCGCCAGCCGGGGCAATCTGCTCTGCAGGAACATAGGGGTCGTAAACGAGCACCTCGGCTAGATTGAAACCCTTTACCTTCCTGTGAAGCGTTCGAGCGATAGCACCATAGCCGATTAGTCCAAGCGTCTTCCCTGCGATACGATAGATTGGTTCTTTTGCGCCGATGTCCCACATACCAGCGCGCACCTGGCGGTCCCGACTGCTGATGCGCCTTACGCACGCCAATAGCAGTGCAAGGGCATGGTCAGAAACTTCTTCATTGTAATAATCCCGCACATTGGCAACGACAATTCCCTTGGCAGTAGCGGCCGGTATGTCCACGTTATCGACACCCACGCCGTAGCGGGAAATCACACGGCATTTCTCCATCTGTCCAATGGCATCGGCACCGACCGGAGCAGCACGGGTTATCACACCGTCAGCATCCTTACACGCCTGGGCAACTTCCTGCTCGGTGGAACACTCTGCCAAGACCACCTCAGCATCAACTTTTGCTAATTCATCCTTTTCAGGCTGATAACTCTGATATCCCAAATCCGTTATGACAACCTTGAACTTCGCCACTTCTTCACCTCACACTCTTTCGCACCTATTGTTCTTGCATGAAACCTATGACTTACACTTTCAAATCAAGTGGAATCGTTTTTCCTTCTTCAGCCGATTTATACATTGCCTCGACTACCTTCATTGCCAGCAGACCTGACTCACCATCCACCCCGAACTTCGGGGCAGTATCATTCAGGACACAATCAACGAAGTATCGCAATTCCTCGACGTAACCAAGGTTGAAGAACTCATCGACGGCTGGTTTGGTCCAGCCATAGGTGAAATCGGCCTTTTCGATGGCGTATCCGTAGCCCTTTCGGGAATAGACATCCAGGCACGAGCCAAAGGTCAGGTTCACGATTATTCTGCCATCCGTGCCGTAGATATCGACCACATCGTCCATCCCACCGACGGTGATGTAGTTTCCTTCGACCAGTGCGTTCCTGCCGTCGGCGAAGGTGATGATACCTGCAGCCCAGTCTTCGCCCTCGAAATCCTTATGTACATAATTTTTTTCAAGCCCGCCGGTGGTCTTGGCGACAACTTCCACCGGAGGATTATTCTCACCAGCAAGCATATAAAGGACATATCCAATCGGGTGAATACCAAGATGAATAAGACATCCCCCGCCACAGGTAGATTTCTTCTTGGCAAAGGGCGAATGTGAGCCGTTATGTGTCTCGCGTGCCTTGATGTAAAGCACGTCGCCGATTCCACCTTCCTCGATAATCTGCGATGCCCTGTTGAGGGCGGGCGCAAAGACCCAGTCTTCAGCATAAAACAATTTGACGCCCGCTTCCTTGCAGACCTTGACCATTTCCTCAGCATCGGCAACGGTTGTTGCGAGGGGCTTTTCACAAACAATGTGTTTGCCCGCCCGGGCTGCTGCGATGACAACATCGTGATGAAGGAAGTTCGGCACGCAGACGCTCACCAGATCAATATCGTCACGGGCGAGCATCTCGTTGTAATCCTCATATGTATCAGGAACGTTCCATTTACTGGAGAACTCCTCCAAAGCGTCGATCGCAGCAACGGCAACTATTTCAACCTTGTCGTTCCGCTTGTACGAATCAGCATGAAAATTAGCAGCAAATTTAGAACCTACTATCCCAACTCTTACCTTATCCATCTCTTACTCCTATCTCTACACATCGGGGAAAATTTAGACTTCCGAAGATTGTCGCTTCAAAATCGCGATTTGTCAATCATTGTTCTATCTGTTGTTTGAATTGTTTTAGATACTCTAATGCCTCAAGGGGTGTAATGCTGTTAAGGTCGATTTCCTTTATCTTCTGAGCGATTACACTGGCAGGGTCAGCAAAGAGCGTCATCTGGTCAGCCAATTTCTTGGCACGCCTGGCTAATTCAGGCATATCAAGGCCTTCAGCAAGATGTGCTTGTAGGCGGGGTAAAATCTCCTTTGCCCGTTCGATGACATCCTTAGGCACACCCGCAAGACGAGCGACATGTACGCCATAGGAACGATCTGTCCCCCCAGGAACTATCTTATGCAAAAACACGACCTCGTCAGCCCATTCCCGCACTGCAACATTCAAATTGGCAACACCGTCGATAAGCCCTTCCAACTCGGTCAATTCGTGGTAATGCGTTGCAAAGAGTGTCTTACATTTAATCCGCAAGGCGATATGCTCGCTGATTGCCCAGGCAAGGGCTAATCCATCGTATGTGCTGGTGCCCCTGCCGACCTCGTCGAGTATAACCAATGAGCGAGACGTCGCATTATTGAGGATATTAGCCACCTCTATCATCTCGACCATAAAGGTTGACAATCCGGCTGCAATTTCATCAGCAGCCCCGACACGGGTGAAGATACGATCGACAATCCCGATGGTCGCCTCTTCAGCAGGGATGAAACAACCCGTCTGGGCAAGCAGCACCAAAAGGGCAGTTTGACGAATATAAGTGCTTTTGCCTGACATGTTCGGACCGGTGATTATCAACAGCCGATCCTTATCTGCCTCGATATGGACATCGTTAGGGACGAACTCATTACCCAAGGCCTCGGCAAGTACCGGGTGCTTACCATTGACTATATGCAAGACGTTATCTTGAGTAATTATGGGTCGGCGGTATCCTCGCTCGATTGCTAAATGTGCAAAGCCAGCCAATACGTCAAGCCTTGCAAGGGCATCAGCCGCTCTTTGGAATCTTTCAACCCAGCCCGACAGTTGAATGCGAACCTGCTCGAATAATTCCATCTCCAGCGCCCTGGCACGTTCAGCAGCGGTCAGGGCTTCAGTTTCATACCGCTTGAGAGGCTCGGTGATATAGCGCTCCGCATTCTTCAATGTCTGCTTGCGAACATAATCGGATGGGACCTTATCAGCATCAGTATGTTTTACCTCAATATAGTATCCAAATACCTTGTTGTATCCGATTTTGAGATTTGCTATCCCCGTCCTTTGTGATTCCTGTTGTTGGTATTGGATAAGCCAGTTTTGCCCGTCGGTATCAATCCGTCTGAGTCGGTCAAGTTCTTCATCAAAGCCATCGGCAATTACACCGCCGTCGCGCAAGACGGCAGGGGCATCGGGCGAAATCGCCCTATTAATCAAATCGGCAGGCTCATCTAAACCGGCAAAATCCGCAGGCATTCTGGATAAAATCTCCGCTTTAGAATCAGACAATAGGCGGGAAATCTCAGGAAGTCGGTTTAGCGTCTCAGCCAGTCCCAGCAACTCCCGTGGACGAACCCTCGCCATGACGATATTCGAGGCTATCCTGTCAATCTGCGACATACCACTTAGCAGGGTTCGAAGCCGTTTCAATTTCTCCCTATCGGAGGTGAGTTCCTCAACGGCATCCTGCCTGGCAACAATGGCTGAATAACTCCTCAAAGGTGCGGTCAACCATCGCTCAAGCAACCTGGCACCCATACCCGTCACCGTGGCATCGATGATGTCAATTAGCGTGCCGGTACGTTGATTGTTCCGCAAGGTGCGCAAAATCTCCAAGCAGCGGATGGTATTACCATCCATAATGACGTAATCAGAGCGATTAAACCGCCGAAGGGTGCGGATATGACCAAGGGCAGTCTTCTGAGTCTGCTGAAGATAATCGATAATTGCACCAGCAGCCGATAGCGAGGCATCATAACTATCGAAGCCAAAACCTGCCAATGTTGATACGCCGAAATGTTCCTTCAACGCCCGCTCAGCAGAGGCAGGTTCAAAAGACCACGGTGGGGTGGGTGTCATAACTGCACCGACATATTCCTTCAATCGTTCACGAAACTCCCTTGTATCCAAACTTGAACCTTCCGGCAAGAGCACCTCAGCAGGGTGAATCCGAATTAGTTCATCCACGATGTCTTCTGGCTCGATAACCGCTGCTTCAAATACACCCGAAGACAACTCCACCCATGCCAAACCTATCTGCCTTGTTGACTGCTTTACTCCCTGTGAACCCTTATTAGCAACAGGGCTAATAGCCTTCTTCACACTCCATTTGTTCGAATCAGCACCTGTATCATAGGGATCGAAAATAGCAAGTAAGTAATTCCCTTCGCGCTCATCGAGTAAACTTTCCTCAGTAAGCGTCCCGGGGCTAACGAGTCTTACCACATCGCGTTTGACAACGCCTTTTGCTTCTTTAGGGTCCTCGACCTGCTCACAGATGGCAACACGATAGCCTGCCTTTATCATCTTGGCAAGATAGGCATCAACGGCGTGATACGGTATGCCCGCCAGTGGAACGGCATCGGGTCCTTTCGATCGGCTCGTTAGGGCAAGACCCAGCACCTTGCAGGCAATCTTGGCATCATCGTAGAACATCTCATAAAAATCCCCCATGCGGAAGAAGAGAATGTAGTCAGGGTACTTCCGCTTGAAATGCCAGTATTGTTTCATTGCGGGCGTTTCTGCCCCACCAACGAATTGCTGAGATGTTCCGAGTTGGAATAATTCCTTCCTGCTCACAACCAATGATGATAGACAATCCTCGCACAATCAGCAAGTTGACGGATGTGAAATGGTGAATTATCGCCTGATACGCTCAGCCGCAATGGCTGCTAAAGCAATTTTCAAAACCTCGCCCGGAATAAATGGCAATAACCCTACCTTGAAAACTGCCTCAGCAGGGATATAAAACGCCAGCCAGCTGAGACCAAAGGCATATATAGGTACAAGTCCGATAACCAATCCCAGAATCGTCGTAATTCGGCTTCGCCCCCAGCCTCGTTCGAAAAGCATTCCCACTAACCAGGCAGAGAAAACAAAACCAATTAGATACCCCCCTGTCGGACCTGATAGGCCAGCAGGATTGGCAAAAAGACCGGGTAAGAATTGTCCTGCAATAAGGTATGTTATAACACTACCTGCCCCACGAAAGGAACCAAGCATCACACCGACTAATAGTATCGCCAGGGTCTGAAGCGTTATTGGTACCGGGCCGATATAAAATCGCTTCACCTGCGCTGATAAGGCAATGATAGCCGCTCCCAGCAACATATAGGCTACATCCCGAACAAGCACACGCTGGAAATCGCTGCCTCTTACAATCAATCTTACTCTCATCTCTTCTTTCCTTGAAATGGTATCAGTTAGACAAATCCAAAGCCAAAAGTGTTAGCAAAGTCAACTTTGTCAGCAACCTCTTATTTATATTCCAGTCCGACCTTTTCGCAAAGTTTTTTGAGTGCATCAGCTGCCTTGGTGAAAAGTTCGGGTCCGGTAAATCCGCCGAACTGACCGCCGTATGAGAGGTGTGGTTCGAGCGTCATGTACCCTTCAAACCCACGTACCTTTGCATCAGTAAGGATCTGCTCTATCTGACCGTCACCTTCGCCTACCGGAACTCCGCTGTCTCTACCATACTTCCAGTCCTTCATGTGGAAATAATGTGTCAATTCTGCCAGGCCCTTTTGCCAGGCATCGTCATAGGGCGATACTCCAACGTTCACGAAATTGGCAGGGTCGAACAGGAATTTTAAATTATCGCTTTGAATCGTCTGGAAGATGTCCTTTATGGCTTCGGGCTTTTCGCCGTAAAGACCTTTTTCATTCTCCATAAGAAGCACGATCTCAGCATCGCTGGCAACTTCGACCATGCTGGCAATTTGATCCATCACCTTTGAGCGATAATCAGCAATATCCCCCCCTTCAGGCCCATAAAAACTGAAAACACGAACGTATTGAGCGTCGAAAATATGAGCAATCTCGCAGCAGCGCTTCAATAAATCGAGGTGTGGTTCAAAGGGTTCATCAATGCGAATCTTGCCTATTGGCGAACCGATACATGGTACGGTAAAAGTTGCATCATTTAATTGCTTGGCATAATCACGGGCTGACTTGGCGCTGAATTCCGATACATTCACGCCGTCTATCGCTCTAACGTCTATGCAGGAAATACCATTTTCCCTGCAGACCTTAATCTGCGTATCCAAATCCTTAGCAATTTCATCAGCAAAGGCACTTATCGTTATCATATCGTTAGTCCCTGTAATTCCCTGCCGTTATTACATATCCGCAATTTCCGCTCCACAGTTCACACTCGATTGTCAGGCCGTGGTGTTTAATACATTATTTCGCGTGATTACCTGCTGGCGGCTCTTGCTGAAGGTTTTTTCCTGGAAACCGATTTTGCTGTCTTTGCAACCTTCTTGGTTTTCCCAGTTGTAGGTTTGCTTCCAGTAAGCAATTCGCCCTTCTTGCCGTGCTTGATGGCTGCCTGGGCAGCTGCCAATCGAGCAACGGGTACCCGATACGGGCTGCAGGAAACATAATCGAGGTTGACCATGTGGCAGAACTCCACGCTTGACGGTTCGCCACCATGTTCGCCGCAGATACCAATCTTCAGGTCTTTACGAGTTTTTCTACCTTTTTCAACGGCGATACGCACCAACTCGCCCACGCCGCTACGATCCAGCACACGGAAGGGATCTTGCTCATAGATTCCCATTTCCACGTACGGCTTGAGGAACTTACCAGCGTCATCCCGGCTGAACCCACAGCCCATCTGCGTAAGGTCATTCGTGCCGAAGCTGAAGAACTCCGCTTCGGTTGCAATTTCATCAGCGGTGATAGCCCCTCGCGGGACCTCTATCATCGTGCCAATCTTAAACTCGAAAGGTGGCTTTTTCAGGCCTCGCTCGGCAAGTACCTCTTGAAGGGTATCAAGAATGACCTTCTTCTGATTGGCCAATTCCTTCACATGCCCGACCAACGGTACCATTATCTCGGGCTTGGCGCCACGGACTTCCAGGGCGGCTTCGAAAATCGCCCTTGCCTGCATTGCAGTAATTTCAGGATAGATTATTCCCAATCGGCATCCCCGCAAGCCAAGCATGGGGTTAGCTTCCTCAAGTGAAGCGACCAGTTCCTGAATCTTCTGAACCGAAACACCCATCGCTTCAGCCATTTCCCGCTGGCCTGCCTCATCCTTCGGCAAAAACTCGTGCAACGGTGGATCAAGCAAACGAATAGTGGCAGGACGACCCTTCAACGCCTTGAAGATACCGATGAAATCTTGTTTCTGGAGCGGTAGGAGCTTGGCAAGGGCTTTTTTCCTGCCTTGCTCATCCTCAGCCAGGATCATCTCGCGCATGGCGATAATCCGATCTCCCTCAAAGAACATGTGCTCTGTGCGGGTAAGACCGATGCCTTCTGCCCCGAACCTGACTGCCATCTCGGTATCACGTGGCGTATCGGCATTGGTACGAACGCCAAGCCGACGATACTTATCAGCCAGTTTCATAATCACACCGAAAGGCCCAGTGAGTTTCGGCTCGACCGTGTCAATCTTACCAGCGTAGATGGCACCAGTCGAACCATTCAGACTTATCCAATCGCCTTCATGGAAGGTCATTCCACCGACGGTTAAGGTCTTTGTGGCGTAGTTAATGGTCAAGTCGCTTGCACCGGCGACGCAGCATTTACCCATACCCCGTGCAACCACTGCAGCGTGCGAGGTCATTCCGCCTCGACCGGTAAGAATACCCTGGGCAACACTCATCCCACCGATGTCCTCGGGGGAAGTCTCTATCCGACAAAGGATAACGACTTTTCCGTCCTTCGCCCACGCCTCGGCATCATCGGCACTAAAGACAATCTGACCAGTAGCAGCACCAGGACTTGCAGGTAAACCTGAACTAATCTGTCTGGCAGCCTTCTCTGCTTTGGGATCAAACATAGGGTGAAGCAATTGATCCAGCGAGGTGGGGTCAACCCGTAAGACCGCTTCTTTCTCAGTTATCAAACGTTCTTTCATCATGTCCACGGCAATTCTGACAGCCGCAGCGGCGGTACGCTTGCCCGTGCGTGTCTGGAGTATATACAACTTGCCACGCTCTATCGTGAACTCAATATCCTGCATGTCGCGATAATGTTTTTCGAGCCGTTTGCGTATATCGAGTAGCTGCTTATAAGACTTTGGATCAACCCGACTGAGCGTACTAATCGGCTGGGGCGTGCGGATACCGGCAACTACGTCCTCGCCCTGGGCGTTCATCAGGTACTCACCGTAGAACTTGTTTTCACCAGTGGCTGGATTACGCGTAAAGGCAACACCCGTCCCACTGGTAGCGCCCATATTGCCGAAAACCATCATCTGGACATTCACAGCAGTTCCAAGCAAACCCTTTATGTTGTGTATCTCGCGATATTTAATCGCTCGCTCATTGTTCCAGGAATTGAAGACCGCATCAATGGCGGCGGATAACTGCTCACGAACATCTTGCGGGAAACTCTTACCAGCAGCAGCGTAGACCTTCTTATACTCTTCAACAACTTCCTTCAGCCCCTCTACATCGAGGTCAGTAGCATACTTTGCACCGCGTCTATCCTTGACCGCCTGCAAGGCATGCTCAAAGGCATCATGCTCAATCCCAAGCACAACGTCGCCGAACATCTGCATGAATCGGCGGTAGGCGTCCCAACCGAAGCGCTCATTATTAGTAAGCCTGATTAGCCCTTGAAGGGTCTGATCGTTCAGCCCAAGATTCAGAACCGTATCCATCATCCCGGGCATAGAAACTGCTGCTCCTGAACGCACCGACACAAGCAATGGATTATCCACGCCGCCAAAGGTCTTGCCGGAAATCTTCTCAAGCCTGGCAAGATGTTTATCCACCTGCTCTGCCAGACCTGCAGGCCACTTCTTGCCACGTCGGTAAAACTCATTGCACGCCTCGGTGGTAATCGTGAACCCCGGTGGAACAGGCAAACCAAGCGAACACATCTCAGCAAGATTAGCCCCCTTTCCCCCGAGCAAATCTCTCATTTGAGCATTACCTTCAGCCTTTCCGCCACCGAAGAAATATACGTACTTTTTTGCTTTCTTAGCCATCTGTTCTTTCTCCTATTACTTATCCAACTCCCTATGGCTTACTTTTTTCCTTTGCAAAAGACAACGCTGTTTCACAAACAGAACAGATAGATTAATCC
>JAGHBS010000011.1 GCA_021160865.1 Planctomycetota bacterium
GGTTGGACTTACAGGTCTGGATAAGGCGCTTCAAGCCATCAGGCAGGGAACCGCTCCTGAAGATGAGCAGTTGGACTTACCTGGCAGATTTGAACAATTCTTTCATGAGGATCAGGAAATAATCCCTGCCGTCGGAGATGCCTTACTGGCAGGGAATGTTGATGCAATAGGACCGCTGGTGGACGAATCCCATCGTAATGCCCAGAAGTGGCTAAACAATGTAATCCCCGAAACAGATTTTCTTTACCGATCAGCCCGGCAGCTCGGAGCAGTAGCGGCATCATATTTCGGGGCAGGTTTTGGTGGGTCGGTCTGGGCAATGGTAGAAAAAAGCGATGCTGAAAATTTTAGAATTGCTTGGGAGCGCGCATATGAAGGGCATTTCCCTGAACACGCTGAAAAAGCCGAATTCTTCCTGACCAAACCTGGCAAACCAGCCTCAATCATATCATGATGCACTCAAACTTATCCATGCCCCCTAACTCACATTCATTAACGATGTCAATAGGGCCTTTGGGCTTTCTCTACCGCATTACCCACTCTTTTTTTATCGGCTTGAGGACTATATTCGCTCTACCAGCAGGTTCACCAGGCAAGCGATACTGCAAATGAAGCGTCTTCGAAAGAATTGCAATATTAGTAACTTTTTCAATAGGTTTTCCATCCTTGCCGATAACCGTGACCTTTGTAGGAACGGGCAATTTTATCTCTACTCGCTCGCCGCTCAGACCTGCGATAAATACATCGAACGCCCTTGCTTTGGGATCAATATCAGGCCAAATGGCTACCCCGTCTTTGGCATTGTCTTCACCTTGAAGCAATGGTCCGGTAATCCCTGCCATGCTCATCAACAGAGGGTTATTATGACGGCTTTGAATAGCATGAAAGACCTCGCTGGGAACATGCTTACCAGCACGATACACCTTGCCAGTGTCGGTGTAGAGGATGAACTCCGGAACAAATATCCGATCCGCACCGGTGCGATTGGTGACCGTGTAAAGCATGTACCAGTAGGTTCTCGCCTTGCTTTCACCGGGCAAACGAAGCGTGATACAGCGAGGCGATTGATATTCAAACTCAAGTTGCCAACTTGTCGGAACGATACTTGGCTTGGGGTAAGAACCAGCCTTAATTGCAGAAATAAACACACCGCTAACCAAAGTAATAATCAACGACGAAATTATAGCACGATGTTTCACGGCAAAACTCCTAAACTATTATCTGACCATCCAAAAACAACGATAAAATTGTCCATTGACAACACTGTCTTGTCAATCATCAATTGTCATAATGAATATCTTACACTTTTCAAATCAGGAATTACATTATTATGTTCACCATCGAATCCGTTCAACCTAAGCATTATGAGGAGGCATTGAGACTCATATTCACCACCGTTAATAATCGCCGCACCTCGATACCAGCAAGTCTACGTGCTATAGTATCACTTTTGAATAGCAAGCGGTGCAATCTCTACTGGGTGAGGCAACGAGCTCGAATTATTGCTGCTGGTATCGCAATTCATAATCCTGGCAGGGTTGCTATCATTTACCACTCCCGATGCCTTACTGTAAATGACATTATCCCGTTTTCACTGCTGATTGGTAATTTAGCACGTTCAGCCCTTCTCGAAGGCGCCGACATTGTAGAAGTTCTACTCACTCATCCGAGCAACGCAGAGGTCCAGGCGTTGAAAACGGCAGGCTTCGTACACCTTGCCCGCTTGATACACATGAGTAGACCTATCGAAAATCTTACCCTCGCACAATCCCAATCTGACGAATTGGAGTGGAATCATTTCAACCCTGGCGATGAAAACAAACTCGCAAAGATGCTCTCCGAAATGCTTGTAGATTCGCTTGATTGTCCTGCAATGCAGGGCTTACGAAAAGTCGAAGACATTATCGAAGGATACAAGGCGTCGGGCATCTTCAGGGCTGATAGCTGGTGGCTACCGCAATGGAAAGGAAACGAGATCGGCTGCATTCTAATGAATGATTCAATCGTTGAGGAGCAAACCTCCTTCATTGTATATCTTGGTGTAATACCACGCTGGCGGCGGATGGGATTTGCCCGTGCAATGCTTCGCCATGCATTTCAATATGCCTATCAACGCGGGATGAAAAATATTTCCCTCTCAGTCGATGCCAGAAACACCCCTGCCATTAGACTTTACCATCAGGAAGGATTTACCCCGCTAAAGCAACAGGATGTCTTCATAACCTACATCGATGCAAAGAAACAATCACCGCCCCAATGAGTACCACGTTATTACTGTCTTATAGGGCAAGATTGGAGGTAAGTGCTTCTTTCTATGAAGATTGTAATAAACGGTGAATTAATTGTGAATAACCGGTGGACGAAAAAAAACTTTGCTTTCCAAGTTTGTATCCTGACAAGCGTTGCTTCATTGTGGATAAGAAATCCTCAAAAAGGTGTATTGACATAGTTTTGTAGGAAAGTAGATTTACTCACGCCAGCTGGCAATTCGAAAAGATAGGGAGCTGATGAAGCCGGTACGAAAGTCTTGAACTTATCCACCGGCAAGCATGGAGGCGAATCTTCAAGGGCAACGGAGGCCAGCCGTTTGAAAAAACGGCACACATTGGAAAGTCTAAATCTGAAGGTATGGTTTTAGTCGTCTTTGATAGGGTGTTTTCTTGTACGAGGGATTTGCAATGACCACTGATGGAACGATGCGTGTACAAACAGACCCAGCAAAACCAGTCCTCTTAGCCCTACGAAAACGGATAGGGCCGCAAAAGTTCAATGCGTGGTTCAATAGCAGCACCTCCATATCAATCAATGATGGGGAGATGAAAGTTATCGTCGCCAATCCTTTCATCGCAGGATGGATTGAAAGCCATTTTGTTGACGATCTGGCATCGGCATGCAACGAGATTACCGGCAAGCGTCCCCGTATCGCAATCTCGGTCGATCCTGCCCTCAATCAACGACTTCACAGAGGTCAACGCAACCTGCAAGCAAGCCTCGTTAAACGAAATACAAACGGCACCACCCGCGGACATCGAAAAGTCGAAACGAAATTGCGATACAGATTTGAAGATTTCGTGGTTGGTCCATCCAATCAACTTGCTTATTCAGCAGCCGTTATGGTCGCCACCCAGCAAAGCGTGCCCTTCAATCCCTTATTCATTCACGGTGCCTGTGGGGTTGGAAAAACACATTTACTTCAAAGCATCTGCAATGCCGTCGCTGAAAATAATGATAAAAAAATCCTATGGAAATACATCACTGCAGAACAATTCACCAATGAATTCATCCATAGTATCAGGAACAAGAAAACAGAATCATTCCGCAAGGCATATCGACAACTCGATATCCTTGTAATCGACGATGTCCACTTTCTTGCTGCCAAAAAGGCAACGCAAGAAGAATTCCTGCATACCTTCAATACCATCGCCGGTGCAAAAAAGAAAATCGTGATGGCATCTGACGCTCACCCACGGATGCTCGGCAAGCTCACCAAGCAACTCATCAGCCGATTCCTCTCAGGGATGGTTGTGAAAATTGATCCCCCTGATCAGGAGACCCGTATAAAGATTCTTCAACGAATTGCTGAAAGATTGAAACTTGAAGTTCCTGATGAAATACTTCACTACATCTCGTTGCATATTCATGGCTCGGTACGTGAACTGGAGGGTGCGCTGGTGAAGTTATCAGCCCTGTTTGAACTTTCCGGCGGCACGGTCACCTTGGAGATGGCAAGAGAAGCATTGGCTGATTATCTTGCACGGACTGATAGCGCTATTACGCTCGGACAAATTGAAACGGTTGTGTCAGCATTTTTCGGTATCACACCTGCTGATATCCATTCGACCCGACGAACTCATACCGTCAGCCTTGCCCGGGCGATAGTGATGTTTCTCACCCGACGCTATACCAGAATGAGTTTCCCCGAAATCGGTCAACTCACCGGCAAGAACCACTCCTCGGTCGTCCTGGCCGTTCAGAGAATTGAAAAGATGCTTGCTGAGAATCAAACCTGCAGATGGATGACACCTGCAGGAGCAAAGAGTAAAAAGGCGAGGGAACTTCTCGACCTACTTACAAAGCAAATTGAAAACCACAATAGCTGCCGATAAAAGACCGCTTCGATAAACAATTATTCAATCATCGAGATTGCAAAATCACCACTGCAAAGCGGGGTCTTCCAAAATTATCCTGCTGGCTTTTACTTGGCAAAGCATGCATAATAGTAAAGCATGCATAATATCGTACTTGTTGGAAAATGCAGATGAGGTAAGAAAATGAGCAATAAAAATTCGATACTTTCAACGGCATTGGCTAACTATGATCGTACCGCCCAGATGCTTCAAGGTGAGGTTGACTCGGATTTGCTTCTGAAGATACGGCAGCCCAAGGAGCGGATTGAGGTAACCCTTGGCCCGCTACTTGGTGATAATAAACTCCATTTGTTCAAGGCGTTTGTTGTTCGGCATAGCGAGGCAATGGGACCTGCAAAGGGCGGCATCCGAATGACCGACTCAGTCAGCATCGATGACGTAACCGGCCTGGCAATGGAGATGACATGGAAATGTGCGTTGATAGGCGTACCGTTCGGGGGAGGAAAAAGTGGCATCGTTGCTGACCCAGCAAAACTCACAAAGCATGATAAGGAAATTATTATTCGAAGTTTTGCCCGAAATGCTCTCAGACACATCGGCCCGCAGGTGTATGTACCGGCTCCTGATATGGGAACAAACGAGCAAGATATGGGTTATATCAAGGATGCAATTTCATTCTCGATGGGCAAAGCTACCACCCAAGGCTGCTATGTAACTGGAAAACCCGTCATTCTTGGTGGAATTCCGGGTAGGCGTGAAGCCACCGGCAACGGCGTGGTTATCTGCATAACCGAAGCATTCAAAACGATGGATATGAAAATTCGCGGCGCCACCGCAATCGTGCAAGGTTTCGGAAACGTTGGTTCAGTAGCAGCGATAGGGCTTCATCGTCTTGGTGTGCGCATCGTGGCTGTAAGCGATTTGTACGGTGCAGTCGCTGATGAAAAAGGACTCGACATCGAGGCATTAATCGAACACACAAAAAGGACGGGCTCGGTCAAAGACTTCCCGCAAGGCAGGCAAATCGACGGAAAGAAGATGCTGGAGATGCCCTGCGACGTGCTTGTACCGGCAGCAGCGGCAAACCAGATAACCGCTGATAACGCACCCAACATCAAGGCGAAAATCATCGCTGAAGGCGCCAACGGCCCGACCAGTCCGCAAGCTGATGAAATACTCACCAAGCGAGGCATATTTACCATACCGGATATTCTCTGCAATGCTGGTGGAGTATTTGTTTCGTACCTCGAGTACACCCAGGAAACCCAGCAAGAGCAGATGACCGAAGAAGAAGTGAATGATCGCCTCAAAAAGCGGATGACCGAAAAATTTCATCAGGTGTACGAATTATCCCGCCAGCGAAAAATAACTATGCGCGAATCAGCTATGTATATCGGGGTCAAAAACGTCTGCCAAGCAATGATTGCACGCGGGTACTTATCGTAAAGATGAGTAAATCAGAGATGAATTAATTGTTTGCTGAAACAACTCTCCCCCGTCAATGAATGATATTTTCCAGCAAGGTCTTGTCTGGTTTCACCGCTACGGTGAAATCCTTCTAATGCTGCCTGTCAGGCTTCTTTATCAGACTGTTCGGCCGATTGGTGGGATTCGTCGGATTCGTTGCCCGACTCTTCTATCGATTCTTTCACGCCGCTAAGTCCCTTCTTGAACTCCACCAATCCCCTACCGAGACTTCGGCCGACTTCGGGAAGGCGTTTCCCAAAAATTATCACCAGTACCAGGCATATTAGCAGTATTTCTTGCCAACCGATCCACGCCAGCGTAGTCATTTTTCATCTCCGAGAAATTGTTTCAACGAAGTGTATTCTATTATAAACCCAAATACGGCAAATAGCAAAATGCCTTGTTATTACAACTATGGCACCAAGCGTTCGCTACCCGCCTCTTCCCATTCGAGACCTTTCACGCTGACGAATTCTCCTTCGCTGCTTAGTAACTTCTTTCTGTCGGGCTACACCGTCAACGACAATGGCTTTACCAGCACGGGTAGCCGGACACTTATTATAGCACATTCCACAGCCTCGGCAGGCGGCAGCATTCACCACCGGGCGGGGAACATCATCCTTGCTGTAATCAATATCAATGGCATCGTACGGGCAATGCTCCTGACAAACCATGCAGAACTCATTATCAGCCCAGGCTAAGCAGGCATCGTGAATTACCCTTGCAATACCGATCTGGCAATTCTGCTTTTCCTCAAGCGTCAATGACTTAATCGCCCCAGTGGGACAGACCTTGCAGCATTCATTGCAGAACTCCGGGCAATAGCCGATATCAGGATTATCTTCATCGACAAAGTACCTTACCGTTGGCAGAAACCATTGATCCAAAGGTCTGCCAAGCGGGGAAGATATCTTGATTATCTCGCTCGGACAGGCATTGATGCATACATAACAACGTGTGCAGGCTGAGGTAAATCTCTCGACATTATCGGCACCAGGCGGCAGGAGGGGAAAATCCTTACCTTTCCGAACGGTAGTAAAAAGAAGCCTCCTTGCAAGAATTGCTAATGGTAAGCTAACGAATAATCCTGCAAGGATTTCCCGGCGGGTTCTGCTGAAGGTCTTCTTTACCCCCCAGCTGCGGAGCGACCTTGCCAGTACGAACATGTATCCAAGCGGACAGAGATGTCGGCACCAAATCATGGGTTGGAGTAATCCCAGGACGAAAAATACCGGTAGTAAAAGCCCTGGCACCAATGCTGCTGTCGAATACGCCCCCCTTACCAATGCAGGTAAGCGGTTGAACGTTGAGAGCGGATCGAGAAATAAGAAAATCGGCGTCCCCACCAGCGACGCGAAAATAACCATCCAGAAGATAAAACCACCAAGATGCACTTTCAAAATATATTTGTTGAGACTGAAACGTGACGAAATCGAATAGACCGTCCCGGCAGGACAAATCCATCTGCAAAATATCTGCCCTCGGAAAAAAGCGAGGATGAGAAACATCACAGCCGGTGCCGTCCAGAACAGCCCCGCATACCACCGCCGCTGGACGATTGAATCAACCAATAAGACGAACGGACTCAATCCGGGAAAGACCCTTGCAAGCGTCGGTGGCAGCGGCCCGCCTATTGCGAGGAAACCAGCGGCTACCAGCACCAGCCCCCGCACCGTCCAACGGATTATCCCTCTGGCTCCACCCAAGAGTTTCAATAACTTTTTAACTTCTATGTTTATGAGACTTCGATCTTGTGAACGGCCATCTTAGATACTTCGGTCGTGCCAATTTTCATCTCGCGGGCTATTTTGAGGTATCCTACTTTTGTCGGTCCGACACCTGGAAAC
>JAGHBS010000280.1 GCA_021160865.1 Planctomycetota bacterium
AGTTGATAGTGTAAGCAGTGTTAGTGTGCCGCTGATGGGTTTTGCCGGTCAGGTTTTATCTGCGCTTGACGATGCGGTTATTGCAGTGGATAAATGCACTGATTGCCGTGCATTTGCAAGGATTAACCCTGCCCGAACGGTAGAAGTTGCTAAGAAGATGCTCGAGATGGACGGTTCTCGCTTTGCCACCGCTACGGGCATAGATGTTCGTGATGGTATTGATATATTGTATCACTGGGTATTCGATAAGGTTGGGGCGGTAATTACGCTCAAGGCACTGGCAGCCGCTCCTGAGATGAAGATAGATTCCATCGCCAACGTTGTCCCTGCTGCTAACTGGATAGAGCGGGAGATACACGATCTTTTGGGTGCAAACTTTGTGAATCACCCGGACATGCGGAGGTTAATCTTGGACGATTCTTGGCCTGAGGGAGTTTATCCGCTGCGGAAGGATTTTGATCAGACAAAGGATCGTCCGCCGTTGCCTCCCCAGCCACCTGATACTGGAGAAGCCTTGCCATGAGTCATAAAACGATGATAAATATCGGTCCGTTTCATCCGCTTCAGGAAGAGGCGGAGTTCTTCCAGCTCTACATCGATGGAGAGCGGGTGGTGGATGTTGACGTGCGCATCAGCTACAACCATCGCGGGATAGAGAAGCTCGATGAGTCCAAGACGTTCGACCAGGTGCCGTTCGTCGTCGAGCGTGTCTGTGGTATATGTTCAGCCTCGCATCCACTGGCGTACTGCCAGGCAGTTGAGGAAATTGCAGGAGTAAAGGTGCCTGAAAGGGCATTGTATTTGCGGACAATCGTCAACGAATTAGAGCGGATACATTCGCACATGCTTTGGGTTGGCCTGGCAGGACACTTTATCGGCTATAACACTGTCTTTATGTGGGCGTGGAAGTACCGCGAACCCGTGATGGACGCGCTGGAAATTGCCACCGGAAGCAGGGTCAATTATGCCAATTGCAAGATCGGTGGTGTCAGGAGGGATATGACCGAGGACCAACTCAAGGCAATTGACAAACTCGTTGATGAAACGCGCAGGGATACCGAGCAACTTGTCAAAATGGTGCTTGATGATCCAGTCCTGCATGCTCGTCTTAAGGGTGTCGGGATTTTATCAACTGAGGCGGCGAAGGCTTATGGCGCCTGTGGACCTACTGCCCGTGGCTCGGGGGTGGATATAGACGTCCGCCGGGATGACCCTTACGCTGCCTATGACCGAATTGATTGGCAGGTGCATGTTGACGATGGATGCGATGTCTTCGCAAAGACAAAGGTTCGCCTACTCGAGGTGCTTGAAGCCATCAAGATTATAAAGCAGGCGGTGCGCGACATTCCGAAAGGCGAGATAGATGCAAAGGTCGAAAACATCCCGCCGGGCGAAGGTGTCGGACACGTAGAAGCCCCGCGTGGCGAGACTTTTCATTATGTCCGCTCGGACGGTTCGAATTACCCTGTTCGCCATAAGGTGCGCGCACCGAGTTACAATAACATTCCGACGTTCAAAGCCTCCTGCATCGGGGCAGAGATTGCCGATGTTGCCATCACACTTGCCAGCGTCGACCCGTGCTATTCCTGCACCGAGCGGATGTGCACCGCCGTTGATAGCGATAGCGGCAAGGAAATGTTTGACTTTGCCCAACTGGTCAAACTTTCCCAGCAAAAGACTGAGCGAATTCGCAAGCAGGTGTAACTATATGCATATTAGGGACATAGAGAAGAAACTATGAATGTGATTTGGGATAATGTGTTAGCCCAGCCGATATTCATAGCATTGGTTTTCGGGGCGGTGGCGTATGTATTTTCACGGGTCTTTCCGTTGATTGGTAAGGTACTGGCGTTGGCAGCAGGTGGATGGGTAATTGCACTTGGCACCCGTGCGGTCAGCTGTGCGCCAGCGGAGTTCCCGTCACTGTTGCAGTTCAACCTCGGCAAGGTCGTGCTTAATGTGCAATTTTCCGTGACATATCTCGGCAGTCTTGTTGCCATAGGTGCAGCGGTATTTACTATTCTCGTGGCTGTTTATTCCTTCAGGCTGATGGCACGAGAGTATTGGGAGGGTAAGTTCTACGCCTATCTCATCTGGGCAATGGCTGGGGCGTGTATCGTCGGATGGGCAGCCAATTTCTTCGTCTTGCTTATAGGTTGGGAACTGGTCACGTTGATGCTGTTCTTGATGATAAATCAAGGTCGAGCCGGTAGTCAGAACGGCGCTGCCAAGACTTACGGCATGCTCGGTTTTGCCGATGCATGCTTGCTGATGGCGATTGTATTGATGTTCTCACTGCCTACCTTGCCGGGTAAGGCGCTTCACAATCTTGCCATTCCGCTCGTCCATTCGCCTATCTCCCTGGCTGATTCAGGCTGGTTGGGATATACCATTTATGGTTTGCTTTTGATAGCAGCCTTTGCCAAGGCCGGTGCCATTCCGCTTCACACCTGGATACCTGCTGCCGCTGCTGATGCGCCGGTATCTGTGATGGCTTATCTGCCGGCTGCCGTTGATAAATTGCTGGGGATTTACCTATTAGCCCGAGTGAGTCTGGATTTGTTCCGTCCGGATGCGGCGATGCAAGTCATCCTGATGAGCATAGGGGCAGTGACTATCATATCAGCGGTGTTTATGGCGATGATACAGCACAATCTTAAGAGGCTGCTTGCCTTCCATTCTGTCAGTCAGGTTGGGTATATGGTTTTGGGTATCGGGACGGGTACAGCCGTCGGTATCATCGGTGGTTTATTCCACATGGTCAATAACGCTATTTATAAGTCTAATCTGTTCCTGATGAGTGGTGTGGTCGGCAAGGCTGCTGGTACCGATGAGATCGAAGATATGGGCGGTTTAGCAAGACGCCTGCCGATTACCTTCATCTGTGGAGCGATATCGGCTGCTGCTATCTCTGGCGTGCCGCCTTTCAACGGATTCGTCAGTAAATGGCTGGTGTACCAGGGGGCATTGAGCCTTCATAGTGGGTTCGGCACGGCAGTGCTTGTAGCGGCGGTGTTTGGAAGTGCCTTAACGTTGGCAAGTTTCGTAAAGGTGCTTTATTCAGCCTTTTTGTCCCGTCCTCCTGCCGATGCGAAGATGAGCGAAGGTGCCGGCGAGAGTTTCTGGACTGTGCTGCCTATGATTGTGTTGGCTGGTGCTTGTATAGTGCTGGGTCTTTATCCGCAGCTGATTACAGGGAAGGTCTTGACGCCGGGCATTGTTCCCTGGAAGGTTGGCGTGCAGGGGGCAATTGAGTACCTTGGTGGAACTTTGACGACCGGTGGTGTGGGTGTGTGGAATCCTATCGTCGCACTTGGATTAATCCTGATAGGGATAATTGGCGGATTGATTTTGCTGGGCATTGGCAAGATGGGTAAGAAGGTGCGTATCGTCAGGCCGTTCCTTGCAGGGGAGATAGGTCTTACTCCAAGCGGCAGGCTTGATGATCGTTTCCGATTCCCGGGTACGAGTTTTTACGAAACGGTATCTCGCCTGCCGGTACTACGAACATTATTATCGCACGGCCAGCGAGGCGCAATGGACCCCTACCATTGGTCAGGACGGTTTGGCAGCACGATTGTTGCATTGCTTAGAGCCCAGCATACCGGCTTAATCTGCCTGTACGTTGCCTGGTGCATAATAGGTTTCGTTACCGTCGTAATCTATCTGATGATAACATCGGGAGTGAATTGATGGGTGTAGAATTGGTTATCTTGCTGCTGATTGTCTTTATGATAATATCGGCATTGATTGCCGTTGAGGCATCGGACCTGCTAAGTGCGGTAATTGCCATTGGGGCAGCAGGTTTTGCCTTATGTGCCATTGATTTGCTTCTGGCAGCACCTGATTTAGCATTCCCGCAGGTACTCGTGGAGATTATCACGCTGGTGATATTAATTCGAATGATAATGACCCGTCAGGATACATCTCGACAGACCCCGAAGGATACATTGCGAACTGCGATGGTGATGCTGGCTTGTGGGATGTTCCTGATAGTGGTTTTCCTTGCCGTCGGTGGTATGAACACATCCGGTACGATACCAAGTTTTGGCCGTCCCGTGATGGGTAGTTTTGACGATACCGGTGTAAGTTCGCAATACCTTTTCAGATGTGCGCAAGACACGGGGGCTGCTAACGTCGTTATGGGTATCTTGTTGGATTATCGAGCGTACGATACCCTCGGTGAGGCAACGGTGATAGTTGTTGCTATTCTTGGTGGCTATGCGGTCCTGAGACGGATAGGCAGGAAGAAGCGGGAGGTCAAATCATGAGGGGAATGAGCATCATCGTACGCATTATTGTAGCGATACTCGGGGGATTGGTGATTTTGTATGGATTGTATGTGACACTTACCGGGCATTTGGCACCTGGGGGTGGGTTTGTCGGTGGTGTAATTATCATGGCGGGTATCACTATGATGGTACTTGCCTTTGGTGGTGAAAGGGCTCGTGAGTTGATGAAAGAGCATCATTGCCAAATGCTGGAAGGGTTCGGGGCATTGGCATTTGTCATCATTGCATTATTAGGCTTTTTCGCTGCTGGTAGTTGTTTCTTCAAGAACTTCTTGCCGACAGGTAAGGTTCACGAACTTACCAGTGGGGGGATGATACCATTATCAAATGTTGCTATTGCGATAAAGGTAGGCGCCGGTCTGACAGGGATATTCCTGGCACTGGTTTTAGGGTGCAGGTCGGCAATGTTCAGGAAGGGTAAATAAGATGGGAATTGCAATATATATTCTGGCATTTGTCTTCATATTATTGGGCGTCTACGCGCTGATTGCTAAAAAGAATGTCATCAGGATTATCATAGGCATCGGTATTTTGGAGTATGGCGTCAACTTGTTATTGGTACTGGTAGGGTATCGTAAAGGTGGTATGGCGCCGATCTTGGCTAACGGGCAGAGTTCGGCTAATCTGGCAGGACGAGCCGTTGACCCTCTCCCGCAGGCGATGGTCCTGACCAGTATTGTTATCGGATTAAGTATTACTGCTCTGGCAGTGGCATTAGCAATTCGTCTATATGATAAGTACGGTACGTTTGATATGAATGATATTCGTGATTTGAGAGGTTGATATGTTGATGGAAACAATCGTACCGCTGATGGTAATAATTCCGCTGGGGGCGGCATTTACAGTAGTCATTCTGTCTAATCTCAAGGTGGTATCTCGCCTTGCCAGGATTATTGCACCTCTTGCGATAGCGGTAAATCTGACGTTATCTATCTGGATTTGTGTCTATTCATATTACTATGGCGATGCTACAGTTTGGGCTGGTCGCTGGGATGGTATTGCAGGTAGACCTATTGGTATCGAGTTGGTCTGCGACGGTTTTGCCAGATTGATGTTGGTTACCATTAACCTCGTTGCCTTTGCAGCAATAATCTTTTCCACCGCATATATGGAGCGATTCACAACGATTTGGTTGTACGATAGTCTGTTTCTGTTGATGACCGGGGCGATGAATGGAGTGGTACTTTCGGGCGACTTATTCAATATGTACGTTTTTATCGAGATAGCAGCAATTTCAAGTTATGGATTGGTCGCCTTCGGTACAGAGAGGGAGGAATTAGAAGCTGCTTTTAAATATCTTACCCTCGGTGTGATTGGTTCTACGTTTATCCTGATAGGGGTGACGGTGTTGTATTCCTTAACTGGTCAGCTGAATATGACCAGGGTTGCAAGGATAATCTCGTTGCGAGGCATTTCGCAAAGTCCTGCCGTGATACTGGCGGCAGCTTCATTAATCGGTGGATTGTCACTCAAGGCAGCGATGGTACCGTTCCATGCTTGGCTTCCTGACGCGCACCCATCGGCACCGGCACCAATATCGGCAATGCTCTCAGGTGTATTGATAAAGGCAGCTGGCGTTTATGCTGTTGTCAGGATTATCTTCAATGTTTTGGGCATCAATCCATATTACGCCAATGTGCTAATCGCCTTAGGTGCTCTGTCTATGGTTATTGGTGTGTTTCTTGCTATTGGGCAATGGGATTTCAAACGTCTTCTGGCGTATCACTCCATTTCACAGATGGGATATGTGGTTATGTCCATCGGTGTGGCAGCAGCGGTGGTGGCAAGGGGTGGCAGCATGATGGCTGCTTCATTGTGTATGCTTGGCGGATTATTTCACATGTTCAATCATGCTGCTTTCAAGAGTCTGCTGTTCCTTTCAAGCGGTTCAATTGAACAGGCTACCGGTACTCGGCACTTAAAGAAAATGGGTGGTCTTGCAAGGAGGATGCCCCTTACCAGTTTCTGTTGCCGAGTTGGAGCCTTATCTATTGCCGGTGTGCCACCGTTCAACGGCTTCTTCTCGAAATTGATTATTATAATCGGCTTGGTAGTGGCAGGTTATCCAATCCTTGCTGCTTTAGCAGTACTGGTGGCATTGATGACGCTTTTGAGCTTTATCAAGGTTCAGCGGTATGCTTTGGAAGGTCCTGTTTCTGAGCAAACCAATTCGGTACGTGAATCATCCTGGCAGATGGGCTTGGGAATGGTTATCTTGGCAGTAGTATGCGTGCTGGCAGGATTGGCGCTAATCCCGCTGAAGCAGTACCTGTTTGATCCTGCTGGTAATGCCCTTTTGAATAAAGCAGCATCAATGAAAAATCTTTTGGTTGAGGCAGTGAAATGAACGGGTCGTCTCAGAGAAAACTTGCTCGACTATTGATGTTGTTTCTGATGAGTTTTGCCCTTTGGGAATTACTATTCTGGTCATTGAATTTCTGGGTGGTATTGGTAGGGATTTTGCTATCGTTTTTCGTTGCCATTGGTATCGGTCCAAGGTTGCCGGCTGGTATTGAGAAGTTGTTTAATCCTGTTAGGTGGCTTTATCTTGTGATATACATTCCGTACTTTTTCTATTATTGTGTCAGGGCTAATCTTGATGTGGCGATTCGTGTGATTCATCCTGATGTACCGATCCGCCCGGGTATTGTGAAGGTGCATACCAGCCTGGAAAGTGATCTTGCAAAGGCTTTTCTGGCTAATTCTATAACGCTCACTCCCGGGACGTTGACAATAGATATTGATGGTCAAGACCTTTACATTCATTGGATAAACATCCAAACTGACGATTATCAAAAGCGCTGCGATGAGATTGTCGGACGTTTTGAGCCATTGCTCAGGAGGATATTCGAATGAGTCCGACCTTTCTTGAAGTTGCTATGTATGTATTGATTTTTAGTTCGCTGTTATGTCTTGATCGAATAGGTCGCGGGCCGACCGCGCCTGATAGGGCTATTGCTATCGACACGCTCGGAACGATTATGATTGGCTTTTGTTGTATCATGGCGCTTTGGCCTACGCCGACCGATTCGCCATCAGCCAGTCCATTTATGGATTATTACATGACTGTTGCAATTGCGTGGGCGATTATCAGCTTCATCGGTAGTCTTGCGTTAGCTAAGTATCTTGAAGGCAGGTGTTACGATGCTTGAGACGATAGCATTGTGGTTATTCGGTATAGGTTTGGCCTTTGACGTATTGGGCTGTATCGGTCTGGTACGTTTGCCTGATGTTTACAATCGTGCTCAGGCATCAACGAAGTGTGTTACATTGGGCACGACGATGATTCTTGTTGCGACGGGGTTATTTGGGGTAGGGGGGAATTGGCCATTGTTTATCAAGTCGATATTGTGTGCTGTGTTTTTGTTAATGACAGCACCGGTTGGTGCCCATGCCATTTGTCGCAGTGCGTACGTATCGGGAGTCAAGTTAGCCGATGTGAGTGTCGAAGATGCCTTCACTCAGCGTGCTCGTACCATCCGAGCCGAACACAGGCAACGTGCCGATGAGATTGAAAAGAATTTGAGAGAGGTTGAGAAGAGTGAAGAAGCCGAAGCTTAGAGAACTCAAAGAGGCTATTCGTGCGATATTTCGTGGTCCTTATACCACGAAGTTTCCCTTTGAACCGCACGAACCGCCGGAGGGTTTTCGGGGTAGGCCGGAGTTTCAGCAAACCGGCCCCACCGGCGTAGGATGCGTGGGCTGTAAGGCCTGCGCCGAGGTCTGTCCTGCAATTGCGATCGAGGTAGTTGACGACGTTGATGCTAATCCTCCCGTTCGCCGACTTACAATTCACCACGATAAATGTATCTTTTGTGGGCAATGTGAATTGAACTGCACCACCGGTGAAGGCGTCAAACTAACCAAGCAATACGATATGGTTACCTTCGACCGATCGACAGCGTGTGATTCGATTGAGCATGAACTGGTACTTTGCCAATCCTGTGGTGCTGTGATTGGTACGCGAAAGCACCTTACCTGGCTTGCAGAGAAACTCGGAGCCAAGGCTTACGCTAATCCGACTCTAATCCTTACTGCTGATGGTTCAGCGAGACTGGCAGAGCCATTTGCTACGGGCGTGGAAGAACCCTTGGCGAGGAATGAACTGATGCGGGTACTTTGTCCTGCTTGCAGGAGAACGGTCGTCATACGTGAAATCTGGGGTAGATAAAATTGAAATCTAAGAAGGAAATACGTCAGTGCAGCATCAGGATTAACATGGAGGAAAAGGTCAAGCAGATGACCGGTACCCATGAACATGATCACAAAGTCGGGATTGATACGATTGATCATCTTGTAGAACATCTGCTCGAGGTCCTCACGGCTAATAGCGTGATTGTCTGCGTAGGCAACGAGATATGCGGCGACGATGCTGCCGGTCCTGCGGTAGCCAAGCAAATTGACGGAAAGGTTTGCTGGAAGGTTTTTGATGTGCAGACTGTTCCGGAAAGTTTTTTGATGAAGATTGTCGAACTAGCCCCCGATACCGTTTTGATTGTTGATGCGCTAAACTTCGATGCCCCTGCTGGCACGGTCGAGATATTTGCCTCGGAGAAGATGACAGGTCAGGGACCAAGCACGCATGGGCCTGCAC
>JAGHBS010000182.1 GCA_021160865.1 Planctomycetota bacterium
CTGGCTCGGCTGGCTGGGCTAAAGCCAATGGGCGTTATATGCGAAATCATGAACGACGACGGCACGATGGCAAGGGTTGACGATCTGGAAAGGTTCTGCGCCCAGCACGGATTGAAGATGTGCACCATTGCCGATTTGATAAAGTACCGTTTGCGTCGGGATCGACTCATCCGTCGTGCGGTCGAATTCGACATCCCCCTATCGGCTGGTGAGTTTCATCTAATTGCATATGAATCCGACGTTGACCCCGAGCCACACATCGCACTGTGCAAGGGACCAATCGGCAAACTCGACGAATCTGGGCAACCCATTCCTTATGATGAACCTGCGTTGGTTCGCGTTCATAGCGAGTGTTTGACTGGTGATGTATTTGATTCACTTCGCTGCGATTGCGGTCAACAGCTTCGCACTGCTTTGAGAATGATTCAGGAGGAAGGTGTCGGGGCACTAATCTACCTTCGTCAGGAAGGCAGAGGCATTGGGCTACTCAATAAACTAAAAGCGTACAAACTGCAGATAGAGCAAGGTCTTGATACTGTAGAGGCAAATGTTCACCTCGGCTTTGACCCTGATAAGCGCGATTATGGCATCGGCAACCAAATATTGCGAGATTTAGGACTAAAGAAGCTCCGCGTCATGACGAATAATCCGAAGAAGATTTATGGGCTCGAAGGCTTCGGGCTGGAGATTGTCGAGCGTGTTCCATTGGAGATACCACCCCACGAACAAAACCACAATTATCTCAAGGTAAAGAAGGAAAAATTGGGACACATGCTTGGCAATATCTGATAGTTCCTCCTTGCGAAAGGTATTTAGAGCGGATTTTGTGCAACTGGAGGGCTATTTTGTTCAAATCTCATTGACGAAAGAAATGAATATATGCAAAATACCTTGAAATACGAGGTGCAAACGATGAGCGAGAAAACTAATAGCTACAAAGACACATTGAATCTACCGAAGACCGATTTCAGTATGCGGGCGAATTTGCTGGAGAAAGAGCCCGCCATTCAAGATTTTTGGAAACAGAAAGGCATTTATAATCAACTTCGTGAGTTTCGCAAAGGGGCAGAAAGGTTTATCCTTCACGATGGTCCACCCTATGCCAATGGTGAACTCCACATGGGGCAAGCACTCAATAAGATACTCAAAGATATTGTCGTTCGATACAAGAATATGACCGGTTTTGATGCCCCGTTTATTCCAGGCTGGGATTGTCATGGTCAGCCTATTGAACAGAAGATCATCGAGCAGATAGGCGATGAGATTGAAAACCTGACACCAATGGAAATACGTCGGCGCTGCCAGGCGTATGCTGAAAAATACGTCAACATCCAATCGCAGCAATTTCAACGACTTGGGGTGCTTGGTGATTTCGATAATCCATACATCACCATGACACCCCAATATGAAGCCGATGTGCTGGAAGTATTTGCAAGGTTAGTCGAACAGGGTTTGGTATTCCGCCAGTTCAAACCTGTTCATTGGTCGATTGCCAATCGAACAGCCCTTGCTGAAGCAGAATTGGAATATCATGATCGCGAAGATGAAAGCATATACGTGTTGCTTCGTTTGGCTGATGCACCTTCGGTCAAAAGTCTGCTCGGATTGACTGACGAAAAGGCAGCAGTTTACTTGATGATCTGGACAACCACCCCTTGGACGTTGCCTGCAAATCTGGCTGTAGCAGTACATCCGGATATTGAATATGCTGCTGTAAAGTTCCTATACAACGGTGAAGAAATCATCGCTATCATCGCAGCCAAACTTATCGAGAAGGTTCTTTCTCTGGCAGGGGTGGATAAGTTCGAAATACTCACGACCATTCGAGGGGCAGCATTGGCAGATGCTGACATAAAATATCATCATCCCCTCCTGGAGGGTAAGACCTGTCCGATAGTGCAGGCTGACTATGTCACTCTTGATGAGGGAACAGGTCTTGTTCACACTGCCCCCGGGCATGGCTTGGAAGATTACTATACGGGCTTGAAGTACGATCTCGAAATCTATTGTCCGGTTCAGGAGGATGGCAGATTCGACCAGACCGCTCCAGATTGGCTTATAGGCAAGACCGTTTGGGAAGCCAACACGCTTGTAAAGGAGTATCTCGATAGATCGCAGATACTTTTCTATAGCGAGACAATAGTTCACTCTTATCCTCACGATTGGCGTAGCAAGACCCCCACCATCTTCCGTGCCACTGAGCAATGGTTCATCGGCGTCGATAGGCCGATGAAGAGAGGCACGAACCTGCGTGAAATGGCACTGGAAGCCTGTAAGAAATCATCCAAAGAGGGTGGCATTGACTTTATTCCATCATGGGGACGAAATCGCCTGATTGGTATGCTTGAATCACGTCCGGATTGGTGCATTTCACGTCAACGAAGTTGGGGATTGCCGATACCTGCATTCTATGACGAAGACGGAAACGCCCTGCTTACTCCTGCAATCATTAGAGCGGTTGCCAAGAAATTCGCTCAAGATGGTTCAGATTGCTGGTTCACCTCATCGTCGGCTGAATTGCTGGAGTATTATGAGCCGAAAGACGACCCTGATTTGCCTGACCCGGATTCATTCGATGTAAATAAACTTCAGCCCGGCAAGGATATTTTTGATGTCTGGTTCGAATCCGGTTCAAGCTGGTTTGCAGCTGCTATTCGTCGTGGATTGGTCAAGGAGATTCCTGTTGACTTGTACCTGGAAGGTTCAGATCAGCATCGAGGCTGGTTTCAGCTATCCTTATTGCCCGCCCTTGCTTCAGAAGGAATCCCACCTTATAAGCAGGTACTCACTCATGGATTTATTGTAACCGAACAAGGCTACAAGATGTCCAAGTCGCTTGGAAACGCTGTTGATGTAGCAGAGCAACTCTCCAAGCGTGGTGCCGACATAATCCGATTATCAATGGCATGGCAGAATTATCAGGACGATATCCGCTGCAGCGAGAACCTATTCATCAAGGCTGAAGATGCCTATAGGAAAATTCGCAATCCATTACGATACTGCATGGGAGCATGTTTTGATTTTGACCCTGCCCGCCACACAGTTCAACCTGCCGAACACTCCATCGAC
>JAGHBS010000107.1 GCA_021160865.1 Planctomycetota bacterium
AGTCAGGTGAATTACTGCCCCTCGCACGCCCGAATCATCCACCAGCACATTTGCCCCTGCTCCGAGGATATAGATTGGCACCTGATTCTCCCTGCATCGGCGTAGAACCTCAGCAAGTTGCTCAGGGGTTGTCGGTTCGATAAAGTACTGAGCAGCCCCTCCGACACCAAAACTGGTATGTCGGGACATTGGCTCATCCGTCTTAACAATTTGTTCCAAGCCACTGAACAATTTCATCGGCAACTTTCCAAATATCACCTGCCCCCATTGTGATTACCAGATCACCAGGGGCGAGGTTCTTCTTGAGGTGTTCAACAATTGTATCGAAACTTTGTAAGTAAATTGCCTTCCCACCATTTAAGCATATCTGTGCAACAAGATCCGCTGATGATACATTTTCTTTCTCCAGCTGGGAATCGCGAACGAAATATATATCAGGCACGATAACCTCGTCAGCCAGACTAAAACTCCTTGCAAAATCTTTCAGCAGAAATCGCGTGCGGGAATGCTGATGAGGCTGAAATACACACCATGTCCGCTGGGGCTGATAATAATCCACCACTGCCCGCAGGGTAACCTGTATCTCAGTGGGATGATGTGCATAATCATCAACTACGCTTATCCCACCAAGTTGAGCCTTTAGCGTCATCCGCCGCTGGACGCCCTCAAAACTGCTTATTGCTTGAACAATTTCCCCCACCGACAAACCCGCATGGTAAAGAACTGCAATTGCTGTAAGGGCATCGTAAACGTTGTGAAGCCCGGCAAGTCGTAAGGAAATTGAACATAGATGTTTATCGTGATAAAAGACATCAAAACTGTATCTGCCTCGATTTGACGTCAGATTCTCTGCCCGCCAATGGCATCGTTCATCCAGGCCAAACGTCTCCCACCGGCACCGGGCATTCTGCAATGCCAATACAACGTGCTTATCCTGACCATTGCCAATCAGAACGCCTTCAGGTAAGACCTTTTCTACAAAGGCGCTAAAGGCAGAAGTTATCTCAGATATATCTGCATAGTAATCCAGGTGATCTTCTTCTATGTTCAAAATAGCTGCAAGGGTGGGGGTAAGATTGAGAAAAGACCTATCATACTCACATGCTTCAGCGACGAAATATTCTCCGCTGCCGATGCCACTGGGGCCACCTAACTGATCGACATCAGCCCCGATGACGAATGAAGGGTCTTTGCCAGCCTGCACCAGCGCATAGGCAATCATTGCCGATGTCGTACTCTTACCGTGTGTACCCGCAATGGCAATGCCCTTCTTGTCGCTCATAAGGCGACCAAGCATCTTACTGTACTTTATGAGTTCTATTCCTCTTTCCTTTGCAGCAAGTAGTTCGGGGTTATCGGGCTTGATTGCTACCGAATAAACTACCGTATCGCAGTTCTGCGGTATATTATCTGCCCGCTGACCTATCGCAATCTTTGCTCCATGGCAAGCGAGGTCATCCAGTGCCGCAGATGGTTCAATATCGGAGCCGGTAACGCAGGCACCGCGCATCATCAACATCTTACCCAATGCGCGCATTCCGACCCCGCCTGCCCCGATAAGATGAAACCGCTTACCGAGATATTTATCATCAACTTTGCTGCCTTCGGTAGATGTCTTACTCTCAACAGTCATTGACTCATCCATGTTAGTCTTTTTCGCCTTTATCTGTCAAATCAAGGCAGTAATGAATTCGACTATTCTTATCCGCCAGCAACTAACTCATCCTTATCCCAGCCGAGCATCCAGCGGGCGATTTTCTTGGCAGCATCGCCTGTCGCACCATCTTTAGTAGCCTGAGACATGGCTTCAAGCCGAGAGGGGTTACGCATAATCTCAAGCAAACTACCCCGAAGCGCTTCTGCATTGGATTGCACATCAGAAGTATCGTCCACGATAATCGCCGCTCCACGACGCACCATCTCTTCTGCATTGAGGTATTGCTGACGATCAGAATGATAGGGATAAGGCATAAGAACAGCAGGTAAGCCAATAGCAGAAAGTTCTCCAATCGTTGAAGCACCTGCCCTTGCCAGCACCAAATCACTCACAGCATAGGCGTGGGATATCTGATGGCAATATTCCAAAACCACATATCGGATTCTGCTTACCTTACCTGCCGTCTCATCTAACTTTCCATGTCCACAGATGTGCAATATCTGCCAATCATCTGCCAATTCATCGAGATCGTCGGCAATGGCAGCAACTGCCCTATTGATATTGATAGCACCAAGGCTGCCTGCCATTATGAGCAATGTTTTCCGCTGGTCGGATAAACCCCATAATCGCCTTGCCTCATTGGCATCACCTCTTAGCAACTCTTGCCGAATAGGACAGCCTACCTTTATCACTTCCGTTGCCCCCTTGAGCAAATTAGCGGTACTATCGAACTGCACGAATGTTACTTCAACCTTCCTGGCAAGGTACTTATTTGCTCTTCCCACAACTGCATCGATATTTATCAAACCGCTTCTAACACCCCCACGGGCTGCTGATACAATCATAGGCACAGATACGTATCCGCCCGTCCCAATTACCGCAACAGGTTTGATGTCCCTCACAATCCTTTTACACAATCGCAATGACGACGATAAACAACGAATGAAACCCGGTACCTCCGTGATCTTCTGAGGTAGTGGACGAATCGGCTGGGGTATGTATGCATACGATCGGCTACTGAGTATGTACCTATCAATATCATGGTTAGAACAGATGAAGATAAGATGTGCATCGGGCTGATACTTTTTCAATTCGTCAGCCACTGCAATTGCAGGATATAGGTGTCCGCCGGTCGCTCCACCAGCAAAGATGTAAGTGCTTCCGAGCATTATTCAAGTACTGAACCTATGTGCTTGAAGGACTACAAACAAGTTGGTTTATGCAAACTCACTGATACCACCAAAGCCGTCGCAAAGGAACACATAATCAAGGAACTTCCCCCCGCAGAGACAAATGGCAAGGATACTCCCGTCGGTGGCATCCAGCCTACGGTGACGGCAATATGCAATACCGCCTGTAAGACGATGAGAAAACCAATTCCACCTACAAGTAATGACGCAAACCGATCCGAAGTGCGCTTGAATATCCACCAGATAAATATCAGCCAGGCTAACCACAAAGCAATAAGACCACCTGCTCCGATGATGCCGGCTTCCTGCGTTAGATTAGCAAAGACAAAATCAGTGCTGATTTCCGGCAAGTAGCCGTACTTGGCAGTTCCTGCGCCTAATCCAGCAGGATGCTTGCCCGTTGCGATACATATTAATGACTGCCTCGCCTGATAAGCAGCAGGGTTGGACAAATCGAAAGGATTTAACATGGCTTGAATCCTTGCCCACCGATACGGACAACGAACAACGAACCAATACCCCCCTGCTGCAACCAGCGGGATTAACGTGAGAAAATAATACCACCTCACAC
>JAGHBS010000124.1 GCA_021160865.1 Planctomycetota bacterium
GCCCCCATTGCTTTGCATGCTGATACCGTAGCAGCCACTGCCCCGGCACCGCAGGCATTCTGATGCGTCGAGGCTTCTCTGATTACACCATCAGCGTCCATCTTCTCAATGATGTCAAGCATCCGGCGATCGTTATTTTTCGCCCATTCAAGTCCACTCAATCCGCCTCCGCCTGGCATGAAACCATATTGCGGGCCATAATGAGTCAGGTCCGTGCTGCCGATAACCGTGACATTGGGAAAATCTCGCTTTAGTACCTTGCCAATCTGCTTACCCACTCGAACTGCTTCAGGCATTGGTGGCATAATTATTGGAACTATTCTCACATTCTCATTGAGAACCTGCATAATCGGAAGTTGAACTTCGATACTGTGTTCACGCTGATGGGCATCAGGATCGGCACGAAGTTGCGGGCAATTTTCGAGTAATTCCTCTGCTAATTCCTCATCAATTCCCACCTCGCCGAGCGGTGTAATCCATGCACCCTTATCATAAACGACACCGCTCGATCCTATTCCCCAATGATCAGCACCGAAGATGACCACACGATTGAGCCTGCCTCGTGAATGCAGTGCCTTCAATGTAGCCGCTGCTGTCTTTCCGGAAAACATCCAGCCAGCGTGTGGCACGATACCACCAAAGAGCCGAGCAGGCAAATCCTTCGGTAGGTCCACCGATTCAATCAATTCCCTGGCTTCTCTCAGACATGCCTCTCGATTGGCTTGATAAAAACTCCCCGCTCGATATGGCTGACGCTTCATAAGGCACTACTCCTACAAGCAAGTAATTAGGTGACTTATTATCCTTTGTTTATTATACCCAAACTCATTCTATCTACCAGCACAACTTATGAAACAAAATATCCGATGACGACCGCGATAAAAAAATTTTTGAATACCCGCTTGACAAAATAGAATTATGGTTCTATAATATGAATTATGAGAACAAGAAATGATTTTGTTGTTTCAATAAATGAACGATCATTTACAATCATTCAGCATAACCTATCAATCGAAAAGGAGTATCTATGGAAAACTTGAGTCGCAAAGAACGTGAGCGTCGTGAACGAATAAGGCATATTTTGAATGTTGCCGGTAGTCTCTTTGCCAGGCGTGGATTTTTTAAGGTCAGCATGAAGGATATTGCCGAGCGGGCAGAGTTCGCCCTTGGCACGCTTTACGGATTCTTTAAGGGCAAGAGGCAACTATACCATCAACTCATACAGGAGAAGATCGACGAGCAGATAAGGGTCATCTCTGAGCAGATGGCATCAGAGACTTCGCCGGTGGGCATCGTCAAAAAGTTCATCGAGGCGAAATTGCGTTTCTTCTACGACAATCTTGACTTCGTCCGACTTTACTTTGCTGAGATGCATGGCCCGCCTGTTTATGGTGAAAATGCCCACCGACGCAAATACCAGGAATTGCTCGCAAAAATAACAAGCGTCTTCGAGGAAGGTATCAAAAAAGGTGAGTTTATCAACGCACCGGCGGAGTTGCTGGCAGCAATGCTTGACGGGCAGACAAGCGCGTTGGCATTCTCCTGGCTTGAAAAGACATCGTCCGAATCACCGGAGATGGAGATCGAATTAGCAAAGCGTGTCCTGCTCACAGGCGTGCTCGCGAAAGAATAAAGCGTTCGTTCAGGAAAATCTGAGGGACAATTTTTGAAAGGGCTAAACAATGGTAGGTGCGACAAATAACATGAAAAAGGCAAAAGGTAAGGGGAATTATTACTCCATGTTAGTTCGTCTGTTCTTCCAGCATCGTCACCTTCGATGGCCAATAATGAAGTTAATTGAAAGGAAGGCTCACAATGCCCTGGTAAAGGAAAACTCTGACAATCGTCCGAGGAAGGTACAACTTGATAAGGTCGATTACTTGATGGCACTGCTGCACAGTGTCGATCGTGTCGAACGGCGGGGATTAATCTCAAGAGATGTACTGGATAACCTGATGAACACTCTTCTCGACAAGGTCCTCTGCGGCAGGGGTGAAGCTGACGAAAAGGCAAAGCAACTCGGATTCAAGCCCCCACTATTCGTGCTAATCAGTCCTACCAAGAGGTGCAATCTCCACTGCATCGGCTGCTATGCATGTAGCGATTCATCAGCGGCGGCCAAACTCGAATGGGAATTGTTCGATCGCATACTCACTGAGAAGGAACAACTTTGGGGCTCATACTTTACCGTTATTTCCGGTGGCGAGCCATTCCTCTGGGAAGACAAGGGCAAAGACCTTATCGACATGGCCAAGAAGCACTCGTCGAACTTCTTCATGGTCTATACCAATGGGACATTGATAACGCCTGAGGTAGCCCAGCGACTGGCAGAGGTAGGAAATCTCTCACCGGCAATTTCCGTGGAAGGATTTGAGGCTGAAACCGACGCCCGGCGTGGAAAAGGCGTATTCAAACGCATCTTGAAGGCGATGGAAAACCTTCGAAACGTGGGCGTACCATTCGGAATATCCGTAACGGCAACGCGACACAATGCCGAATTGATTACAAGCGACGAATTCATCGACTTCTTCTTCGATAAGCAGGGTGCGACCTATGGCTGGATTTTCCAATACATGCCGATTGGCAGGAAACATACCCTCGATTTGATGGTCACGCCTGAACAACGACTCGAAATGCTCAAACGAACCTTCACCATAGTCCGTGAGAAGAAAATCTTCATCGCTGACTTCTGGAACAGTGGAACGGCTAGTAATGGCTGTATCGCTGCTGGCAGGTCCGGGGGATACTTCCACATCGATTGGGATGGCGACATCACTCCCTGTGCATTCGTACCCTATGCAACGGGAAATATTAGGGAAATCTACGAAAGAGGTGGAAACCTCAACGACGCCCTCTTCTGCCCGCTTCTCAAGAAGATACGTGAATGGCAAGACGAATACGGCTACGCCAGAGCGGCTGATGAAACGGGCAACTGGCTGGTACCCTGTGTCATCCGAGACCACTATGATGAGTTCTTCAAGGCTGCTACCTCTTGCAATGCCGAACCAATTGATCAGGAGGCCCAACAAGCCCTTGATGATATGGAATATCATAAGGGCATGGTACAATACGGAAAAGATTACGCATCGCTCACTGAACCAATTTGGAAACAAGAATATTTGTCTGGTGAATTAGCCGAGGTTAATAAGTAAACTAAAATCTAATCAGATATGGTCTGGACAAATACTTTGAAAGGGAACGAACATGTTAGAGGCAATCAACAAGGCGTTTCTACTTGGGGTTGGCTTGGCCACGGTAACGAAAGAAAAGGTCGAGCAACTCGCAAAGGAACTTACTGAAAAGGGCGAGTTATCCGTCGAGCAGGGCGACGAACTGGTCAAGAATATTATGAAAACCTCCGAGCAAGCCAAGCAAAAACTTGAATCGGAGGTGGAAAAAGTAGTAAACAAAGTCCTGGAAAAGGCACATCTACCAAGCAAAGCAGATATCGAGAGACTCCAGCAGCGCATCGAAAATCTGGAAAAGGCCATCAAGAAAGGCGAATAAACGGAGAACTTCATGCCGATTTACGGACTTGGCTTCATCGGCAGAGAGTATCGGCACCTCAAGCGGTATCGCCAGATAGCAATGGTATTGTTTAAATACGGCTTGGGGGACCTTGTTGATACAATAGGTCTGCGTCGTCGTCTCGGCTTAGGCAGGTTGGCTGAGGCTGCTGGTAAAGAAGCGCCTCCCCGCCTGACTCGATGGGAACGGCATCGTATGGCGCTGGAGGAATTGGGACCTTCCTTCGTAAAACTCGGTCAAATCGCCTCAACCCGTCCGGACATGCTACCTCACGACCTATGCCTTGAATTGGAAAAACTCCAGGATACCGTCAAACCCTTCGGCATCGAGCAGGTCCGTCAGGTAATTCAGAAAGAGTTAGGC
>JAGHBS010000019.1 GCA_021160865.1 Planctomycetota bacterium
CTATAATAATTATGGATGCCCTGAGGTAAATTGCAGGAAAGAAAGTACGATGGAGACGCTTAGGGACGATAATTTAAACCCGTCTGAAACGATGGACAGCGGTGTCCATCAAGAGCGGGCGTGTCTGGTTCTCCCCGCCAACCAGACCAAGGGCGTCGCTAAAGGCATAATTACCATCGTAATTATACCCTGCGCGCCTTAGGGCGGGTGCGGCGGATTTATATCGTCCCAAGCCCTGAGGCGAAAGTAGGCTTCAGGGCTTCGTTTTTTAACAAAATACGTTCAATCGAAAATAATTCACAAACGAAGACGATATATACCTGATAGGAGAGCAGTAAAATGAAAAAGATGACGAAAATCGCAATTTACGATACTACCCTTCGTGACGGCAGCCAGGCTGAAAGCGTTTCATTATCGCTGGAAGACAAACTTCTGATTGCCGAGAGGCTTGACCTGCTGGGAATTGACTACATCGAAGGCGGATACCCCTTATCAAACCCAAAAGATGAGGCATTCTTCAAGGAAATCCGCAAGAGGAAACTCCACCACGCCAAAATAGCAGCCTTTGGTATGACACGCAGAAAAGGCTTCAAGGCAAAGGATGACGAGGGTATGAAAGCCCTGCTAAGAAGCCAAGCTCCCGTCATTACCATCGTCGGAAAGAGCTGGGACATGCACGTAAAGGAGGTCTTGCGAACATCTCTAACGGAAAATCTTGATATGATCTTTGAATCGCTACAATTGATGGTGAGGGAAGGTAGGGAAGTTATCTTCGATGCTGAACACTTCTTTGATGGGTATCGGGCGAATCCTGAATATGCCATCAAAACACTCGAATCAGCCGCCCAGGCTGGCGCAACGACGCTGGTTTTGTGCGATACCAATGGCGGATCATTGCCTGATTTTGTCCGTGAAGTAACCGAAAAGGTAGTGCAGCAATTCGGGCATCTTACCATCGGCATCCACTGTCATAACGATTCTGACTTAGCAACGGCTAACTCATTGGCAGCAGTGTCGGCAGGGGCAAGACATGTACAGGGTACGATAAATGGCATCGGTGAGCGATGCGGAAATGCCGACCTGACAAGCATCCTACCGAACCTCATGCTCAAGTGCGGATACGACTGCATCAAGCCAGACGCCCTGAAACAATTGACCGAAGTAAGCCGATTCGTCAACGAGACAGCCAATCTTTCTCCCCGTCCAAATCAGCCCTACGTTGGTACAGCAGCATTTGCACATAAGGGTGGAATGCACGTCCATGCCGTCAAGAGAAACACCGCCTCATATGAACATATTGACCCATCAGCCGTTGGCAATACAAGGCGGATTCTCATCAGCGAATTAGCCGGTGCCAGCAATGTGGCTATCAAGGCAGGTAAAAAATACAACATTGAGAACGATAAGGCATTACAACGGAAGGTGCTACAGGTCGTCCAGGATTTGGAAAACCAGGGGTACCAGTTTGAAGCAGCCGATGCCAGTTTCGATTTGATTGTCAGGAAGACGCTTGGTGGAAAGTGGTATCGCAAATTCTGGCAACTCGACCATTATCGCTGTGTCATCCTTCAAACATCGCAGGAGAACAGTTCTGCTGAAGCGATTGTCAAACTCAGCGTTGACGGTCAAACGGTTCACACCGTAGCTGAGGGCGACGGCCCGGTAGATGCGCTCGACGGCGCCTTGCGTAAAGCATTGATACCATTCTATCCTTCACTTGAAGAACTTCACCTGATAGACTACAAAGTTCGTGTTGTTAATCCACGGGCAGGCACCGCCGCCAAGGTACGAGTGGTAATCGGGTTCAGCGATAGTACATGCGGATTGTTCAGCACAGTGGGTGTGCATGAAAATATAATCCAGGCATCCTGGTTGGCATTGACCGACGCAATGGAATATAAACTTCTGACCGAGGCTGACGAAGGCAGAAAATCCGCAAAGGCAAAAGCCAAACGAAAGACACGCTGAAGGCATTGTCTCGGAGAAAAGCCGATATGACACAAATGGAAATGGAAAAGGTCTATAGCCCGGGGAAAATCGAACGTCCAATATATGATAAATGGTTATCGTCCAATGCCTTCCATGCCGATCCTAAGGCTGTCAATGGTAAGAAAGGATTTTGTATTGTTATCCCCCCACCCAACGTCACTGCCCCATTGCACTTAGGACACGCCCTCAATAACACGCTTCAGGACATTATAATCCGTCAGAAACGGATGGCTGGCTTTGAGACTCTGTGGATGCCTGGCACCGATCACGCAGGAATCGCCACGCAAACCGTCGTCGAGAAACGCATCCTGACCGAGGAAGGCAAGAGAAGAACGGATTTTACCCGTGAACAGTTCATCGCACGAGTCCAGCAGTGGAAGGACGAATATGAAGCTCGAATTATCGAGCAATTAAAAGCAATGGGCTGCTCATGCGATTGGGCTCGAACACGTTTCACGATGGACGAAATCTGCGCCCGGGCGGTACGAGAAGCATTCTTCCGCTTGTTCAAAGATGGGCTTATCTATCGTGGAAAACGCCTGGTCAACTGGGACCCTGCCACGCAAACCGTCCTCGCCGATGATGAAGTCGAGTACCAAACCGTCCAAGGGCATTTCTGGTATCTCCGTTATCCGCTCGTTGAGCCGATTAAAATTGATGATGAAACAATAGAATATGTCACCGTCGCTACCACTCGTCCGGAAACGATGCTCGGCGATACTGCCGTTGCAATGAACCCTGCTGACCCGCGGGCAAAATACTTGCTCGGCAAAAAGGTACGCTTACCAATCGTCGGCAGGGTTATCCCGATAATTGCTGATGAACACGTCGTTTTGCCTGATCCGAATAGCGACGATGAAAAGGCACGATATTCGACGGGATTTTTGAAGGTTACCCCTGCCCACGATCCAGACGACTGGGAAATCGGC
>JAGHBS010000068.1 GCA_021160865.1 Planctomycetota bacterium
CATCTTTCAAGGCAGGATACAGTCGGCGGTATTGCTTGTAATATCGAAGATACATACGGGCGGTTTTTGTATCAGGTTTAATCGTATCGGTTATCTTGATAATCTTATCACACGCTTGTTTGACGGAGTTGAATTGCCCTACTCCAACGGCAGCCAGGATAGCTGCTCCATAGGCAGGACCCTGCTCGGTTCGTAAGGTGACGCAATTCGTGCCGTAAACATCGGATTGGATTTTTCGCCAGAGGGCACTTCTGGCACCACCGCCGGAAAGGCGTATCTGTTTCGGTTTGATGCCTCGTTCGCGCAAAATCGTCAGGGCGTCGTTCATCGCGAAGGCAACGCCTTCCATTACCGAGCGGATCAGGTCGGACCTGGTAGTTCGGGCGGTAATTCCAATCCAGCTACCTCGGGCGTAAGCGTCAAGATGAGGTGTTCGCTCGCCAGTAAGATAAGGCAGGAAGAATAATCCATTACAACCCGGTTTTGCTCGTAGGGCTTGGGCGTCCAGCGATTTGTAATCATCTTGGAGTGTCCTGGAAAGCCATTCCAACGAGCCACCTGCAGAGAGAATACAGCCGAACATACAATATTCACCGGCGACGGCTGAACAAAATGTCTGAAGCCGACCTGCAGGGTCAGTAATGTACCTATTTAGATGCGTGAAGACCACTCCCGATGTTCCCAGAGCAGCAGAGACCAACCCCGCCTTGACGATGCCTAAACCCACTGCACCGGCAGGCTGATCACCAGCACCGGCTACCACGGGTGTACCTGCGTAAAGCCCCGTTTGTCTTGCTGCTTGGGCAGTTATTCTGCCCGTAATCTCGTGAGATTCATAAACGGGTGGTAAGATCTCCTTATCGATATCGAACTTATTGATTATTTCCGACGACCAATTGCGTTTCCGCTGATTAAGCATCAACGTGCCCGACATATCTGAAACGTCGCCAGCATATACATCGGTTAGGCGGAAACGAACGTAATCCTTGGGCAGCAGGATGTGGCGAATTTTGCGATAGACCCTCGGCTCGTGCCGACGTACCCATAGGAGTTTTGTCAAGGTAAAAGAGATCACTGCAATATTTCCAACCATTTTAATCAGAGCAGATTTACCCCCGACGGTTCGTTGGATAAGATCAGCCTCTTTTGCAGATCGCTGATCGTTCCAGATAATCGCAGGGCGAAGGACATTACCTTTCTCATCGAGGCAAACCAGCCCGTGCATCTGTCCAGTCAGGCCAATGGCTGCGATATTTTTACCATCAATCCCTGCAGAATTAATCACCGAGCGAATTGCCTTTTTCGCAGATTGCCACCATTGTTCAGGAGACTGCTCCGACCAGGAAGGTTGGGGCATGCTCAATTGATGTGGCGAAGTAGCCGTTGCCTTTACCCTCCCAGCAGCATCCATAATTAAAGCTTTTGTGCCAGTAGTACCCACATCGATGCCGAGATAGTAAATCTTCCTCATTTTCGATATTCCCCTATTTATCAGATACCTTTCTTCCTTGATTAAAAAATCAGTCGCACCCATTGAACAATCAATATGCTTGTTTGGCAAGATATTGCTTCTATTGCCCCACAGCCACCGTTCGTAAGAAGAGCAGTTAGGTTGAATTTATGATGACAAACAGTTGACACTGCTCCCTTTGTATGCGATTTTGCTTTCTAAGGGCGGATTGGTTATGGAATGGGCTGGGCGAATTAATTTGCATGCACATCTCTTTGCCCGACAAGTGGGGCTGGGTGCGTTAATTGAATCTCATCAGGCAGGGGTGAGCGGTCAGAAAGAAGGGTTTACGCTCGTTGAATTGTTGGTTGTCGTTGCGATATTGGCTTTGTTGACAGCAATGCTTTTTCCTGCAATTTCCGGTGTCAAGCGATTGGCAAAGATGTCAATCTGTGCAGGTCGAGTTAGGTCTATCGGTGTGGGATTAGCCCAGTATGCTGTCGCTAATAATAATCGACTTCCCCCCTTTGCCTTTAGTGATTTTGCAGGTAATTTACCTCTTAGCGGGCATTGGGGCGGGCCAAGTCGAGACGATGATCCCGATTGTTTCGGAAGATTAATATCTTCTGATGTCAACCTTAATCTTTGTGCCTTGGCGCAGGAGCAGTATGTCACTTTTGAGCATCTTATATGTCCATCAGCAGGGGCATCGTTATTCAAACGCCACTCCAGTTATTTTCCCTATACCATGAAGTTCAGCACATATTGTTTGCGATTTCCTTATAGCAGTGATCTTTTCTCTACCGCACCTTCGCTTATAAATTGGGCAGGGAGGGGGCTTCTGGGCATCTATACGCAATCTTTTGGTGGTCAACGTGTGAGAATTTCCATAAGGCGAGATGGATATTCCATCGGAGCATACGCTCAAGTACCAATGGTACGCAGAGATTGCAGCTACCTTGAGATTGACCCTTCAGATGGTTCGGCTCGTCAGATGACTCCCGCCACTGCTGCCATTTTGAGCGATGGGTTCTGGTACAGGAAATATCAAAAACCAGCCGATCAATCGAACGGCGTACCGACGTATCGGATAGACGCCCATTGGTGCCATGGCGATTCCTTCAATGTATTGTTTGGAGACGGCTCGGTCGATGCAGTCAGGGATGATGGGGCGATAGTGGCAACCAATTCGGTATGCTGTGATGATGTCCCTCCCTACGATGGCGCAAACTTTGCCTCTTATGCAATTAAGGTCTGGCGGTATTTTGAGGATAATCGGTAATCATTTGATATATGCAGCAATGAATTGCTTCAAGGTTTTGTTGCAGTCTTATCGGATAAACTTTTCTTTCCCCCCACGATGTAGATAGCGTTCTTTCCAGATCGTTTTGCTTCTCTCAGTGCCATATCTGCATGTCGGAGTAGTTCTCTGCAGGTTTGTCCGTCCCATGGGAATGTTGCCAGCCCTCCTGAGATAGTCAGCGTTCCCTTTGCTTCGGATTTGAGAAATGAGAAGCGATGGTTTGATAGTGCTTTGACAAATCTATCAGCCAGGATGTAAGCAGTTTCCGGATGCTGGCTACCGGGCTGACGAGGGGGTTCAGCATCCCAGAAAAGTACAGCAAATTCATCTCCGCCTATTCGTGCGACGATATCATGTTTTCGGGTGATCCGCTTCATCAAATCGGCTGTTTCCCGCAATATCTCATCACCAGCAGCGTGGCCGTAAGTATCATTGTATTGTTTGAAATTATCGATATCGTACAGAAGCAAAGTCACACGGAATCGCTCGCTTTTGGCTCGTTCAAGTAATTGATCGGTAAAGTGATAGAAGTATCGTCGGTTGTATGCACCGGTGAGATGATCAGTGATAGCAAGCCGATGAAGGGCTTCGGTCTTTTGAGCCTTTCCTACTAATGACCCCAGGAGTATCTGGAGCGATTTAATCTTATCTCTCGCCACAGGTGAGATGTTTACCTTACCATCAGCAAGAAGGGCCTGGGGCGGATCGGTATCAATTGATAGTAAAGTAGTTGAATGCATACCGATATTAGTAGCATCACCCCAGTGAACCTGTAGGTGTGTCCATCGTTCTACAAGCGAGGCAACCTGTTCCTTTAGCGATTTTATTGTATCAGCTGATTCGATGAGTTCAGCTACTTCTTGCGGTGTAATTTCGCCTTTTTTGAAAGGAGGTTCAAGAGAGGTTTCACGTTCCTCACCGATTGAGAGGATTGTATTCATGTCTTCTTTTGAAGGCGGGAAGATGAAATAATCATCAATCTGGTCAATTCCCTGCAATTTCAAGGTTGCTTCACCACCGGGGCTTACAAGAGCATATATCTTCGTCGGTTTTTGGACATTGCGGATTGCTCGAATCAGACCGGCGAGGTCAGGATAGTCCTGCCAAACAATGACCGCACGGTAATTTCGTTTGCTCAATTCCTCCAGGGCATCATAGGGGTCCTGGAGATGGGTTATCTTATCGGCAGCGCCTCCTGCTTGGGCGATTATTCTTTCAGCAATGCCGTTATTGGCAAGCAACAGGATATTTCTTTCCTGCTTGCTCATTTTTTACTCGTCCTTCTTTACGGATGTTTCGATGGATTCGGTGGCAGCGTCTGTTCGGCTCATCTGTGCTGTATCTGATCTTTCAGAGAGGATTTTTTCAACGATTTGATTTATCTGTTCCATACCTACCAGATGGACATCTTTCAAAATCGCACCGTTTAGTACGCCCGTTATAGTGCCAAATGCGACCACAGGAACTTTCCGGCGCGATGCGATTTCAAATAGCCGATCATATCTATCAATTTGGTGTGATAGGTCGATTATCAATACGGCGACTGGTTTCGTAAGTATCTCTGCTGCTGCTTCATATCCACTCAAAACATTGATAAGATGAATTTTCCTTTCATTCAACTTCGACAGCCTGATCTTTTCGAACTTGCTGCCTGCTGATAATACTACCACCAGCGGAGTATCATTCCTTTCGTCAGCACCTGACAAGGATACAACCTCCTCATATTATTATCATACAGCCATCTTGTATTTTCGTCAATTAGTGTTTTGTTTTACCCAATTTTCCCAATTCTCGTATATTACGAAGTTCATATATCAGTGCTGCAAACTCGTTGTCGGGGCAACGAAGATCGGCTCGGTGTGATGCCTTGGAGATTCCTAACTTGACTATCAATTGTTGGACGTGTATTCTTATCAAATCATGAATAAATCTAATTGCAAGGAATACCATCTCGGTGAGTTAGCAAAGCTAATTGATGGCGAGCTGATTGGGGGCCCTGATAAAGTTATTCGGGGCGTCAATACGCTTCTCGAAGCAGATGAGGATGAGATATCTTTTCTGGCTAATCCTCGCTATGAAAAGTATATGTCGAAAACCTCGGCAGGTGCGGTTATCGTAGGGCAGGACTATGTACCATCGGCGTCTGATCCTGACCTAATTAAATGCAGAGACCCCTATTTTGCATTCAAGCAATTGATGGTGGAATTTTATGGCTATCGAAAGCATCCCCTTAGTGGCATCTCTTCTGATGCATGGATAGATTCGACAGCTAAGATTGCCGAGGATGTAATCATCGCCCCGTTCGTTACGGTCTCGGCTGAGGCTGAGATTGCTTCAGGTACAATACTTTATCCTGGTGTATTTATCGGGCCTCGATGCAAAATAGGCAGAGATTGTGTCCTTTATCCTAATGTGGTGCTCTACGAGGGAACGATCCTCGGGAACAGGGTAACGATTCATGCCGGCAGCGTTATCGGTGAGGATGGTTTTGGCTATGCCACCCATCAGGGCAGGCATGAGAAGATACCCCAAATCGGACATGTCGAAATACAGGATGACGTTGAGATTGGCGCTTGCTGCACGATTGACCGGGCTACCATCGGTGCGACCGTTATCGGGGAAGGTACGAAGTTTTCCAACCTCATCGCCATCGGTCATGGTAGTAGAATAGGAAGAAATTGCCTGCTCGTTGCACAGGTCGGCATAGCTGGTTCGACGACGATAGGTGATTTCTGTAGCCTGGCAGGTCAATGCGGGGTGGTCGGACATGTGAATATCGGAGATGGTGTCCGTGTCGGAGCCCAGGCAGGCGTTACTAACGATATCCGCAGCGGGATGGAGGTGCTCGGCTCACCGGCAGTTCCACTACGACAAGCGAGGAAAATCTACGCCCTGCTCAATCAGCTACCCGAATTGCGCCAAATGTTGAAGGATTTATCCTCCGAATTGGCCGAACTGAAGAACCAGGTTGAGAAACTTACTAATCAGGAAAAAGATGGAAATTACCATGGGGGCTGATGAGAATAATCTCAAGCCGACCCACGAAATTTCCCACGGACCGATAGGCTTACTTGCCGGTGCAGGTAGACTACCTGTTCTAATAGCAGAGGGCATCAAGCAGACAGGTCATCGATTGGTAGTATTAGGGATAAAAGGTCAAGCCGAGACGGAACTGCAGGATTTAGCTGATGAGTTTACCTGGGTAGGTTTGACCAGACTTGGCGGCTGGATACGTTTTTTCCGTCGCCAGGGCGTCCGTCAAGCAGTAATGGCAGGGGGGGTAAGAAAGGCGAATATGTATTCACCGCTTCGATTAATCCGCTACCTGCCCGATTTCAGAACGGCAAGGATTTGGTATCGGAAATTACGGCATGATAAGCGCGATAAAGCCGTTCTACAAGCGGTGACCGACGAACTGGCTAAAGAAGGTATCGAACTTATCTCGAGCGTAAAGTTTTGTCAGGAACATCTTGCCGATGAGGGGGTAATGACCAAGAGGCAAATCCCGGATCGTCTGATGGCGGATATTGATTTTGGTTTTGAGATTGCTCGTCGAAGCGCATCGCTGGATATCGGTCAAGCGGTGGCGGTGAAGGAGGCGGACATCATTGCCGTCGAGGCGATGGAGGGTACCGATGAGATGATTGCCCGTGCGGGCAGACTTTGCAAGACAGGCGGCTGGACGCTGGTAAAGGTCGCCAGACCCGATCAGGATATGCGATTCGACGTCCCGACCGTCGGTCCTGGTACGATAGAAGCCCTGAAATCGGCAAGGGCTGCATGCATGGTAGTCGAGGCAAAAAAAACGATAATCCTTGATAAACCTGAGACTATCGCCCTGGCTGACCGCCTCGGTTTGGCGGTAGTAGGTAGGTTGGCTAATTGAAAAAACCTCACGATGGGAGGTGAGCGCTAATTACGTGGTGATTTCTATGCTTCGCTTCTTTATCGCATAAGTGGGTTTGAGTTTGACTTGTGCGAAGTAATGTTCATTCTATTTGATTTTCCTGACGGCTTGGAGTTGAACTGTTTCGATGTACCTTCACTTTTGCCCCTCCCTGCAGCGAAATAGCGTTGTATTACCTTCATAGCCGGTTTTCCTATCGGTATGTATGAAGTATCATTTGGGCCGCCGGTCTGACTCGGGTGATTTCGCCATTCCCAGATAAGGATACCCGCAACTTCGGGAACGTTATGCCAGGTACGGAAAAATGCTTCGAAACAATTTGCCTGGCCGATTGGATCAGGTTTGTCAGGATTGACATAATAATTCCACGGTTCTTTCGCGCAGCCAACCTGATTTGGCCAGCCTACCTCGGTGAACATTATCGGCTTGCCGATTTTGCGCCGCCATTCAAGGATGTGTTTTTTTATCGGCTTCCATGCTTCCAGCAAGACATCGAGCGTGGGTTTTTTATTACCTACAAGGTCGTAATAGACCGTCATACCGATGATGTCGAGGTCTTTCCACCATTCAATTTGCTCGTAATGGTCCCAGCTGGCTGAATAACTCAGTTTTCCTTTATATACATTTCTGACCTTTCGTATGAGCGTTCGCCAGTGTTGGGTTTCGTCTTCTAAGCTTACCAATTCCGAGCCGATTATCAGGACTTCTACATTCGTTTTCTGGGCAAGTTGAGCATAAAAGAGGATGTAATTCTCATAATCTTCCCACCAGTGTTCGGGTTTGAGAGGGATTATTTTTCCTCGCCATTCACCAGGACCAGGGTCTTCGAGCAGAACGATTGGCATCAACACGACCCTGAGTCCCATCTTATGGGCGAGCCTGATTAGTCTCTCGAGCCGAGACAATGACGGTACCTTCCGATATTCAATGAAAAGCGAACTCGACGAACAATTTTCCTGATAGGCTGCTATTGACAAGCAGATTGTATTAGCGCCGCTTTGGGCAATCTCCCTGACATACTGCTCAAATGGAATACCTTCCCAATACGAATGTAGTTGAAGCGTCATACCACGTAATTCAGCCATCGGTGCAGGCTGAGTAGTAGGGGAAAGGGCAGGATAATGCTGACGCTTATTTTTGAATACCTGAGGCACCGCTGCTGCTGAGAGTAGCAGAACCACCACCGCCAGTATTGTTAATCGTTCACGTCGCAATTCTTCTTGCCTCACAGGGATGTCTTCGAACTCTTTCATCATCTATGTATAGCATTATATTTTATTTTGCTGACCTTTATTTACTGGTCCTCAGATAACCGTGATGCTCCTTTTAATCTCTTGGCGATACTGATGCCGTCAAGTTTAATTTTTATACGCTCTGCACGTCCGATTAATTCAAGCATCGTTGGCATCAGGTTTATCGTTCGAGCAGCTCTAATCGTCCGTCCGTGCGGTATTCCAGGACCAGCCCAGATCCACGGTACAATAATTTCATGTCGAACGATGCCACCATGTCCGCCTCGATTACTAGGATGTCTTGGCGAATCGAAGTCCCACCCATCACGGGCAAACAACATAATATCACCACTTCGTGGTGAGTCGCTCAGCTCAATTAGCTGAACGACGCAATCGGGATGGGGGGTATCAATACTTGCCTTTAGCCAAACTTCTGCATCGTGGTATTTACCGTCCACCAATTTGGCGGCAGGGGAAGAAGTAGAATATCCAAGCGGATCAGCTCCTTTTACCACACGGTAGCGGTAGAGTTTCTGCTTATCCCGAGTAATTCGTTCAATTATTCCGATACCATTTCTATTGTACACTCTAACGGCATTGTTTCCCGCAGGGGCTACCACCAATTCAATCGCTTCCTGATTAGCAAGCAATTCTGGCAAAGATACCTTCGCAATTGTCTTTTTGTCCTTTACTGTTCCGAATTTTTGAACGAAGTTTTCAATTTCCTCTATCGTAGGTCTTTCCCACCAGTGTTTCCTGCTTCTAAGGTGAATAGCACAGAATCGCTTGCTGCTGACAGCAATAACTGCCCGTGCCTTTGCAAAATGCCGAAGACGCTGCTCGAAAGGAACATTTTTGCCAAACATCTTATTGATAGTTGCGATACCGAGATTTTTTCTAAAGTAACTTACCACATCGAAGTGGTTGGGTGTATTGACGAAGCCATGATCGGATACCAGCGTGATGTAGGTTTTCTCCAGCAAGTTTGCTTTTTCAAGTGCCTGGCAAATATTTCCAATCTGCCTGTCCACATCAATAATCATATCAGCGTAATGTCCGTCGGTCGTTCCATGCATGTGTCCGATGGTGTCGGGGGTAACATAGTAACCCAGGATGAACCTTGGCCAGCGGCCCGTGAGATTGGCAACATTGCTAATAAGTTCAAATCTGACCGTTGTGAGATGATTTACGTTTTTCTGAAGCCCGAAGTACCAGGAAATTCCAGCTGATGCCCAATTGTCGATATTCCGCGTCACTCCCCTGCGTACTGGTACAAGAATGGTGGCTGTGTATTCATCGTGAAGTAATTCGTAGATGGTCGGATATGTGAAATCAAAATCGACATCCCGATAGGTTTTTATGAACCCGTAATCGTGAAAGATAAGAGAATATCGGTCGAACCATTTGTTGGCAACAATTCCATGATGGCCAGGAAAAACTCCAGTGGCGAAGGATACATCGTTTGCATAAGTAATCGTTGGCAGTGATGCTACTGCTGATTTGACCGTCACGCCCCGCTTGATGAGATATTTTGTAATGTTAGGCAACCGACCTGCTTTCAGGAGTGAATTAAAGACATTGATATCAAGACCATCGACCCAGATTACAAGCCCCATTTTCTCTGGGACATGTGTTTCGGGCGAGATAGCTACCTTCGGAGGGGCATCAGGCACACATGCCAACCCCATCAATATGACCGAAGGTACAAAGAGGTAGATTATAATTCGTTTCTTACTCATTATGGTCATGAAGCAATGTATATTAGAAAACAAAGTAATCTGTTGCAATATCATAGGTAAGACAAAATCGGGTAAACGGGCTAAAAGGTAGCAGAGTTCTTAATCATTTGCCTGTAATTTACCCTTATCTTTTCCATTTATTTTCGGTGGGGATTTGGTAAAATAAGATTACGTGTGGTAGGTTCATCTCATAAACGCATCTTGATTTAGGAGAGTAGATATGCCAGAAGACGAAGAAGGCCCAATTCCCCTTGAAGAAGATGATCTTGAACCGTTGCCTCTGGTTGGTGATGAGGAAGGAGAGGGTTCCGGGGGCGTTTCCTCCCAAGCCTCCAGCAAGATTCGTGCCTTTGGTGCACATACGTCCCCGACTGCTGCGAAGCAGCGCCAGTTCAAAAGGCCGTTGAATATGACCGGCACAGGTGCGACGAGATGTAAAATGTTTCATTCAAAACTTACTGTCGCAGCATTGTCTCACATGATTGAGCAGATTAATGAATGGCTCGATGAAAACGAAGTGGAGGTAAAGTTTGTCGGTCAGGTCGTCGGCACGATGGAAGGTAAGACGCCCGAACCCAATCTCATAATCACCGTTTGGTATTGATTGTGCTTGCCGGTACTGATAAGAGGAGGCAGAATTGCTCATTCCTTATCAGCCGGTGTAATTGGTAAGGTAATGGTGAACGTTGCCCCGTGTCCGGGTTCGCTCTGGAGAGTGATTTTGCCCTTCAGTAGTGTTGCTAATGAGCGTGAGATGGCAAGACCGAGCCCAGCCCCATCGTGCTCACGAGTCATCGGGTTATCAAGTCGGGAAAACTTTTCGAATATTCGTTCCTGATCTGCCAGTGGTATCCCTGGTCCTGTATCTGATACAGACACTGCTACTGAATCGGTTTTTAATGGTGAAACGGTGCTATCAACCCGTCTGGCTGAAATAGTTACCTTCCCGCCAGCGGGGGTGAACTTGATAGCATTACTTATGAGGTTGTAGAGGATCTGTTGGACCTTCTGGGGGTCGGATTGGATGATGGGGATGTCATCAGCAAATTCGGTAATTAGTTCCAGACGCTTTTTATCTGCCAACGGTCGAACTAACTGAACAAGGGTATCGCATAAGTCAGTAATGGAGACTTTTTCGATGTTTACCTGTTCTTTGCCTGCTGCTATTTTTGCAGAGGTGAGCATCTCATTAATAATGCTCTGAAGCATCCGTGCAGAGGTTAGTATATTCTCGGCGTATCGTCGGCGTTTTTCATCGTCTGTTTGCATCAATAGTTCGGTAAAGCCAATGATACTGTTGAGCGGTGTACGCAATTCATGCGAAACATTGGCAAGGAACTCGTTCTTAATCCGATCAATCTGATACAATGCAATGTTAGCCTGAGTTAACTCTCTCAATCTGATATCCAATGCCCTGCTTGCCCGACGGAGCTGATCCTGAAGAGTAGTTATCACGTCAAGCATTTCGTTAAATCGCCGGGCAAGCATTTCGAATTCATCACCACTTGATATTTCGCATCGTTCCGTAAGGTTGCCCTCTGCGACCTTTTCTGAAAAGTTGTAAAGTTTTTTTACCGGCGAGAGGACAAATCGACCTGTAATTATGCTAAAGGTTATCACCGCAGTTATCGTTGAAAGTATCGCTCCAAGAATGAACATCCCTCGTGTCCACCAGATTAGGCTACCTGTAGGTGGTGGAATGGTCAGGTCGATTAATCCTATTAATTTCCCAGGCTCAACAGTAGTATAGTCAGTAATTCCATGAACATAAGGCGGAGACATCTTGGCTCGTACAGCACGGAAGCAACGATAGACTTTTCTGCCTCGATTGTCTTCCTCGGTGAAGATGATTATCTTACGCCGTCGGTCCGTACGGAATGTCTGTATTGCTTGCTTGATGCTCGGGTCCATCGAGGAGGTGGAATTTTCAGTAACGGCTATGAATATCGGACCTCGTCGTCCTTTGCCTTTTGAAGAAAAGTATCTTGCTATCGGCAAGTTATTTTCGCCTGTTATTTTCCCCTCTTCCCATTGTTGAAGTGCGATGGCGGATATTTCTGCTGCCGATTGTGCCGCTGCCTGTTCGGTGAGCCGTTCGGTAAAGTACCACGGACCGGCAAGGGCAGCAATTATGATCGCCAAGCCTGCACCGGCAAAGAGTATCCGAAGTTTCGTTGACAGCGAGATGCGTACAAAACTCTTAGCCATATCTGCTATTCTACAGAATCACCTGAAAAATAGCACCTTCAAGCACCCTAAAATAAACGTTGACAGGATTGGATTTTCATTTATTCGGAGTGGGTTTGGTTGTGGTTTGATTTGGCGATGATGTGGGGGCTTCTACGATTATTACATCACCTTTACTAAAACCTATCCAGCGGGCAATTGTAGCAGGTAACAATAAGGCATCGGTCTCTTTACCATCGAGAGAGACTTTCTTGCGCTCAAGATTCTTCCGTTCGATTGAGACACCGATGGGGTTTTGTAGGAGCGACTTTTCCATCTTTTCCAATGCATTTTGTCTTTGTAGCAGCATCTGTGCGTGGGCGAGACTTCTTTTAGCTCGAATAGCCTCAAGCCGTGATCGTAGCCATAACCCTGACAATAGGATGATTATCAAAATTAGCAACGAGAAAGTAATTACAGAAAATTTTTGATTTATCTTATTGGATATATCCATTGGCTTACCCTGATTAGATGTATTGATTTGTTGCTAAATGTTCACAGGATACCTTGAAAGTGTCAATTGGTATTGGTTTCTCCCAGGCTCCGGGCGATGCGTTTATCAGCATCAGTTGCTATGAAGTCTGTGAATTTCGGCAGAGGTCTGCCACGTTTCTCATAATAATATCTTATCCCGCGGTATATTGCCATATTAGCCAGATATGAATATTTTTTCAGCGGGAGGATCTTTAATCGTCTAAACATGCTTTTCGGTGTATAGAACTCATAGAACGCTGCCATTTGAGCGTGGCGAAGTTGCTGTTCGGTCATCTTCTTTGGTTTGAATACGACTGTGGCACCGTTGTATTTGTCCCACTCGGTCGTTAGCAATCTACCCTGGCGTCGAAACTGTTCGAATATGGCTGTCCCTGGATAGGGTGTCAGTATCGGGTAGCAACTCATACAGAGATTTGTTCTTTGTGCAAAGCGGACTGCATTCATACAATCTTGCCAGTCATCGCTATCGAAGCCGAAGATGAACGAGCCCCAAACACTGATGCCGTAGGATTGTATCTTTCGGATTTTCTGTTCATACAGTTCTGCTTTTGCGTAGCGTTTGCCTGCTTCGGTGAGCGTGGCACTTTTGGGACTTTCCAGCCCGATGATAATACCGATGCACCCGCTGTCGCGCATTGCCGCTAACAGTTTATCGTCGTCAGCAATTAGGATATCACACTGACTTGCCCAACGAATCTTAAGCGGCTTTAGTCTTTCAAACAGTTCCATCGCCCAGGCGTGATTGCCGGCAACATCGTCGTCCGAGAAGATAAACACCCTCGTGCGGAATTGCTCATACGCTTGAGCCACTTCTTCAACGATGTCCGAGATTTCCCGTTGGCGGAATTTCCTGCCAAAGATTGCCGGGGTAGTGCAAAATGTGCAATTGTGCGGACAGCCTCGAGTTGTCTGGATGGGGTTGAAGACAAGGTAATCGGCAGGGTTGAGTAAGTCTTTCCGTGGCGTGGCGATGGGGGCATCAGGCTGCTCAGTCCAGTCATAAAATCGTTTCGCTTTACCTTCTTGTAAGTCTTTCAGTGCACGGGGCAGGGTGCCTTCAGCATCGCCTCGACAGACGATCGTCGCATGCTCGAGTGCTTCTTCAGGAAGGGCTGACGGATGAATACCACCAAGGATTACCGGTACATTCAGGCGACGGTAATCATCGGCGATTTCGTATGCCCTGCGGGCCTGTGTCGTCATTGCACCGATGCCCACTGCATCAACGTCAGCCCTTGCCTTGTGCTTCTGCTCGGTGACGTTTTCGTCGATAATCTCGACGTCCCAATCATCGGGAACGACGGCAGCACAGATTGCAAGGTTTAATGGCATGAACAAAGCCCGACGCGAAAAGGTCATCTTTTGGATAATCTCAGGCATGGTAATCGTCGAAAGCGGACTGCGAGGGTTTATCAACCGAAGTTTCCAGCGACGTTTGAATCCTGTTGATACTGATGATGCCGTTTTAGGAGAGGGAGAATTATCAATGTTCTCATTAAGGGAAGTTGTCTTTACGTCGGTGGTGACGGTGGGAGGTTCTCTCTTCCCGGCTGATGATTTTGTCAAGCCCGTCTTATTCTTATCTTTCTTACTTACGAGTCGGTTTTTATTAGATATGCTTATCACGGTGTTTATTGCAGATATATTTCCGCCACCGCCCATCGTTCCGGGCCTGGCTTTACGACCCTCAGACGAATGTATCTTGCTACCGTTGGCTTGGGCAGCAGTATTATCGTGACCCGCCGAGCACCAGAGGTGTCGTACTGTTTTGTGAATTTCTTACCATCCACGCTTGTAAGGATAGAAAGACGATAACAATATCCCTTTTCAAATTGACCATGTTCAATAATGATTGTTTGAAATAGACAAAGCCGCTTCAAATCTATCGTGATTTCTTCACCGGCGGAGTTGAATCTACCTCTGGCAATAGTGGTGAGATCTTCATCAATAGCAGCAGATGCATTAACCACGCTACCCCAGCACGACCAGGTCTTCTTTGGTGAGATATCGGCGCCAAGGTATCCACCGGTGGTGGGGCGGTAGATCGGCGAGACCGTTTCACAACCGGATGATACCATTAGGGTTAAAGTTATCACCAACGGCAATAAACGCATCAGATTAATTCTCCAGCAATTTATTATTCTGGATATTATATGCTTGTATTTGCATTTGAGGAAGTATCCTTCAGGGTGAGAGGAAATTTCTTCGAGGTGGGTAGTATTGCAACTGCTTGCAAACAAAAGGGTTGTGATTGGCTAAATCAACGTGGGGATTTATGCAGAACTTTTGATGTATTTTTGCGTCTATAATAATAGATAGGGAAGAATATCCCAAGGCTGATAGAGGCGGGAAGTATATGGTGGAAAAGAAACTTCGAGATGTTAGCAAGCGGGTGAGGCATCCGGATTTTGATGCGATGCCGAACAGGCAGGAGCGTTTTCGTGTCCCGCCTTCGCTATCCAGGCCCAAACGGGTGTTCGTGAATTGTCATTATTGTGGCTATTCGCCTCCTGGGGGAGTGATTCCGCAGAGTGGTATATGTCCAAAGTGCGGTAGAAGCAGTTGGGATAGGTTTGCTCTACCTGAACCATTAATTCCCAAGCACATGAAGTAAAGTTTTGCCTTTCTTGGGCGGAATTGTAGCAGGTTTGCAAACTCATCAATCTTATTGATTTTTCGAAAGAGGAAATTATTCCCTTTGCTTGTATTTTTTCTCTAAAATACCTTTGAAGTCATTTTGGAGATTGCATTTATGGATAAAATATTAATCGTCTATTACTCACGTAGCGGCACGACGCGGATGGTGGCAGAGAAATTAGCCAAACTACTTGAGGCAGATATTGAAGAAATCCGCGAACGAAAAGAACGTGCAGGGACATTGGGGTTCTTCATCGGAATAAAGGATAGCATTCTCGACAAACCTGCTGAAC
>JAGHBS010000229.1 GCA_021160865.1 Planctomycetota bacterium
ATACTGTGGATGACCCACTTTGCTTCAGTGCCGGGCTTTTCGCCTCAACACTGTCGAAGACGACGAATGTGTCGATAGCGTCCGGGCCTGATTTCTCGGGACGGAGATGATAAAAAGCCCGCACAGCCCGGCGGACCTTTTCTGACCAGTAGGACCTGGTTGCATCACCAGCAGCAGCGGCACAATATCGGCTGTTCTTGAAGGCGATAATCCTGCCGGTATCAGATGGACAGCCTGGCTTGAACTGACCGGCGCGTTCGATGGCTATGCCTCGCATCTGTCCGCCGTCGTTTGCACCGCCGATGCCACGAGCGCTCCACGCCCGCCCGCTGAAAACCTCGCGTGGGTCGAAAACCAGAACGCCGTTGTGCGCAATTGTCCGACAGTAATAGTTGCCTCGATGCGAGCCATAATCGTTCGTACCACTGTCGATAGCCAGCGAGCCGGAGCGATGAATCACAAAGGTGTTATTGTCCAGGTGCTGATGCCCTGCATAGAAAGGTCCGCACTGGAACAGGGCAAAAGCTGCACTTTTATCGCCCCAGGCGGTGCGGAAATAGACGTGGCCAAGTTTGGGAAAACATCCAGCCAGCGGTAGATTCAGCTGCTTGGGCGACTTGGCTTGGAGTTTCGGATTCCGCCAGAGGATTTCCCTCCATCCGTTCTGAACGTATTTCCACTTGTATTTCTCTGCCAGCCATTCGGCCAGGGGGTCGTTCAGGCGCGTCGCCAGCAAATGCATAAATGTCTTGAGGTTTGCACCTGGCTTGAAGCCGCTTGGGCAATCTTCGCTGCGTGCGAATGTTCCCGTATCGGGTCTAAGCCCGTAGGCGTGCCAGACGCTCTGGCCGCGAAAGAAGGAGGAGTTTTTGAACAAATCCTGTCCCGTCGCCGCCCGCCACATCTCGCATGTCAGTGCCAGCGGGCGAGCGTATCCCCAATCGTTATACGAAAACCCCTCCGCCTGACCGCCGACAAAGAACGCGCCACGTTGTTTCGGATCGGGCGGCTGGGCAAGATAATTGACGTAGGAAGGCGCCACGCCCCAGTCTTGCCGATTTAGTTCACCAGCGATTTCGTTAGCGGCAGGGACGGCGTGATTCAGCAAATAATCCATACCAGTCTTCATAAGTTTTTTTGTTCGGGCCGGTTCGATGTTTTCCCCATCCAGCAAAACGGCTACATATAGTACTGCAAGGTGTTCGTTGACGAAATGGTTGCAGAAATCGCTATGCCTCCAGACATTTTTGAGAACCCATTCAGACATATCCAGCAGCGTCCTGCCATATTTCGCCCGCTCGGCGGGCGTAAGGTCGTTCCATATCCAGTCGGCTGCCATCGACGCAACACGAAGCCACGCCGGCGTGAGGTATTGATTCCTGGGCCAGTTGCGAGAAAGGGCATCGAGAAACTCTTTGGTCTTGTTGAGATATTTTTTCCGACCGCTGACAAGATACATAAATGCAGGATAGCCTGCGTTGGTACAATCGCTCCAGTCTGTGCCTGCTGGCTTGCGCATTATCCAGTCGGCCTTTTTCATTGCGGCGAAGACGTGCCGCATCGGTCCGGCGCATTTTTGACGGATTGCAGGTAAGTCGGCAGCCGTTACATAAATTCGGGGATGCTCCTTTCGAACCTTCGGCACTGCAGCGAGGACATTGGAAACCAACACTATCAGGAAGATTATTATGTGTTTCATAAGCATCTCCTCAATCGCAGTTTCGCATTATAATATCACAAGCCACTAAAGGATTGCATAGATTGAAAACCTGTTCAGCAGGCAGGGTTTGAAAAGGTATCCCGGTTGCATTAGAATCTTCGAAAGTAAAAGCGACTTTTCTAAGGGTGAGAAAACTGGTTCATCTCGAGCGCAAGTTAGGGTTTTGGGAAGTATTTTGCATCGCTTCTGGGGCGATGATCTCCTCAGGTTTATTCGTCTTGCCGGGGATAGCGTTTTCAAAGGCAGGTCCTGCCATGGTGCTTTCATACGCCTTTGCTGGGATAATGATAATCCCCGCAATGCTCTGTAAGGCGGAATTGGCAACGGCGATGCCTAAAAGCGGGGGAAGTTATTTTTTCATCGAACGAAGCATGGGCGCGCTTCCGGGCGTACTGGCTGGACTGGCAAATTGGTTCAGCATTGCATTGAAGGCTGCCTTTGCCCTTATCGGGATCGGTGCCTTTGCCAAACTTATCTTTCCCAATGCAAACCTTACGCCCGCGCAGTGGGAATGGATGATAAAAGGCGTCGCAATCGGGTTCTGCCTCGTTTTCACGATTGTCAATATAATCAGTGTAAAGAGTACCGGCAGAGTTCAAATAATAATGGTTGCCTTCTTGCTGGGTATCATGGGGTTCTTTGTAGTGGTGGGTATCCCAGCGACTAAACACGCCAACTTCGCGAACTTTATGGCGAAGGGGTGGGGTGAGACCTTCGCAACAGCAGGATTGGTCTTTATTTCCTACGGCGGGCTTACCAAGGTCGCCAGCGTAGCAGGTGAAATCCGCCATCCGGGTCGAAATATCCCTGCTGGGATGTTCTCGGCAGCGTTTATCGTGACGCTTTTATACGTTTCAGCAGCGTTCGTGACGGTCGGCGTGATGGACCCGTCAGTCCTTTCGGGGAATCTTACCCCCTTGAGTCTGGCAGCCAATCAATTCATGGGAAAAAACGGGCTCATATTGCTTTCTATCGGAGCGATGCTTGCATTCGTGTCCACTGCTAATAGCGGTATCCTATCTGCTTCTCGAAACCCGATGGCGATGGCCCGCGACGGGTTGCTTCCGGGATTCTTACAACGGGTTTCCTTCCGTTTCGGCACGCCGATTATCAGCATCATTGCAACCAGTGGATTCATAATCGCTGTCATCGCGCTTCTGACGATTGAAGACCTTGTAAAAGTTGCCAGTACGATGATGCTTATCCTTTTTGCGTTGGTCAATGTAGCAGTGCTTATCATGCGTACCAGTAAGATTCGCAATTATCGACCGCTTTACCGCGTGCCATTATATCCGTGGATTCCCCTTATCGGCATAGGGCTTTACGCCTGGCTTATCATCGAGATGACCGCGAAGATGGATCGGCTACCTTTGGTAACCACTGTTATCTTTGTGTTTGGCTCAGTCCTTTGGTACGTAATATATGTCCGACGGAAAATCCGCAGGGAAAGCGCACTGGTCTATATGGTCAAAAGCGCTGTCTCTAAGGAAATATACCGTAGCGAGCTGGAGGAGGAACTAAAGCAGATCGCCTTTGAGCGCGACCAGATCGTCCGCGACAGGTTCGATGATATAGTTCACCGCTGCGACATCCTCGACTTACCTAATGCGACAACCTCTGATGAAATGTTTCGTTTATCCGCCGATATGCTTAGCAAGCGGACAGGAATGGATTCGCAAAAACTCTTTGAGATGCTCCAACAGCGTGAAGCTGCTTCCAGCACCGTGGTGGAACCGGGCTTGGCGATACCACATATTATCGTTCCAGGTAAGGGCGTATTCGAGATGGTGATAATCCGTTGCAAGGAGGGAATACGTTTTGAAGGGCATGAAGAACCCGTTCGAACTGTCTTTGTACTGGCAGGTTCTGCAGATGAGCGCAATTTTCATCTTCGCGCATTGATGGCTATCGCGAACATCGTTCAGGAGCGAGGATTCCGCCAGCGCTGGATGCAAGCAGCTGATATCGAACACATCCGAGACATACTCCTTCTATCGAAACGAAAGCGTGATGTTCCAACGAGAGAAAAATCAAATCAAGAAGATGACGGATAAGCTATTGCTGATAAGCAAATGTTGAAACTAAACTTTGCCGGAAACTAATGATGTCCAATATCTCCATTCTTGTCGAACTAAATCCGTTGGTTCAAATATCTTCGGTAGTGATTTAGTGTTAGTTGCCACAAGGTCAGAGGGAAAATCAATTGAGGATTTATTATGGAAAATCGGGTATGATGAGTTATTAATTCGGGAGAGGAGTTGATTGTGGAAAGTGCGAATATGCAGGCAGAGAAGCATCAGGATATAACTGCGGTCGCTTACAGTTTCATTGTGCCAATTTACAATGATGCTGATATTCTACCTGATTTTTATCGTCAGTTTCAAAAGGTGGCTGATAGTCTGAATGAGCCATACGAAGTAATCTTCGTTGATGATGGTTCAACGGATAAATCATTAGAAGTCATCAAGCAATTGTGTCAGGAGGATGATCGGGTCAAGTATGTATCGCTGCTCTGGCATTTCGGTTTTCAGGCGGCAGTGGCTGCTGGTTGCGATTATGCTACGGGTTCAGCGGTAATATCTTTCAATCTCGAAAGTCCATATTTTTCAGAGGTAATTCCCCAAATGATTGCCCGCTGGCGGGAAGGGTACCAGATAGTTCATGCTGTCAAAATTAATCCCCGAATGGTATCTCGGATAAAACAATTTATATCAAGGGGGGCAAGAAAAATATCTCAATGGTTGGCTGGATTGAATGTTGCTGAGGGGCTGGATTATCGCCTGCTCGATCGTCGTGTCATCGAGATTTTTAGACGGTTTCCAGGGCAATATCACACGGTTAGTAAATTGCTCCAGCAGGCTGGCTGCCATCAAGCAACAGTGGAATATGAGCTAGAGGCAGAAATTGAGAAGAGGAGCGGTCAAACTAAAGATAAATCTGTGAAAATAAGTTCCCTTAGCGGTTTTGGTGTTTCAATCATGCTGCTTCGATTGATAGGGATTATCGGAGCAGCTATGATGATAAGTGCGATTATTTATGCTCTGGTAGTGATTGTTCCTTTGCCCTTCAGTGGGGATTTACTGATAAATCTTGTGATGCTTCTCATCGGTCTGGTAGGAATGCAATTAGCAGCAATTGCCATCTGTGGCGAATACGTTGGTAGAATGTATTCCGAAACGAAGAGCCAACTTTTGTATATTGTCCAGCAAGTAGGCGGCTTTGAAGAGATCGAAGAAAAGCTTGCTGATGAAACAACCACAACCTCAATAAAATCAGCAGATCAACCCACAGGTATTCGTCTGTTTACATAGCACTTTAGATAGGACTTGCAGGGGGAATCGCCTCGATTGTTTGGATAAAATTGAGGATAATAGCGTCTAATCTGCCAGGAGGATTTTCAGTAATTCTTTGCTGGTATGAACGATTTGTTTTGGCTTACCTCCTTTTGGTGGAGGATTATCAGCGTGGATTTGCCCGCGTCTTCGCCATTGAATAGTTAGCCAGCCCAGTTTATTGGGTGCGAGAAAATCCTTGGCAGGATTATCGGCTACATATGCACAAGCACGATGCGGGACGTTCAACTC
>JAGHBS010000154.1 GCA_021160865.1 Planctomycetota bacterium
GTACAATTCGCCAGATTATCCTTCTTTTTCTCTGCTATTTTTTGAAGTGTTTTGCGTTCAACGGTACCGTCAGTCTTGATAAACCAGACTGGGACATCTTCTTTGTCTTGTTCCGAAATTTTTTGCGCCAATTTTTGTAGTTTCTTGACGATACGGTCGGTTCGGTCGCTAAGCAATTCGTGGGGTTTGAGGGGGGTATTCATCGAGTAATTTTTGTGGTAAATCCTCGCCATAGTAATTGATTATATCATCATTGATTATTCTAACTTCTTCACGCCAGGCAATATAACACTGCGGTACTTCTTGCTCTTTAGCAATGCCATGGAGGTATGGTTCAACGGCTGGTCGGCCGGGCATCTCCCCCCGAATGGTTGTCATTGCCCAGGCGTCGAACAGAATGTCGCTAACGGGTAAGATTAAGGGTTCGGGCGAAAAGGCTTCGCTTCGTTTGGTGGGGTCGAGTTTATCAATAGCGGCTGGACTGGCGTTGCCATTCAACGCTCGGAGTAGTTCAAGAGTTTTTTGCCGGCGCTCGTCTATTTCAGAAATCTTGGCACTCTTTCCCCTTTTCTTTTCGAAAGAATCTGGATGAACGACATGTATTTCACAATCGCTGCACTGACCAAAGCGATTTACTCGCCCAAAACGCTGTACCATTCTCTCGAACGGAACAAGGTCGCAGATTAAATGATCGGCAGATAGATTGATACCGACCTCGCCAGCACTGGTGCAAACCAACCAGACTGTCTCTTCTGGTGGCGATATTTCGGATGGTCTATCGGATGAGGGCATGAAACGTGCGAATACCTCGTTGGTTTGTACGAGTTTGTCGCGTTCGTATCCCCGCATCGTGCCTGTCAAGGTAATAACATTTTGCTCAGGTAGTTTTTCCTTCTTCAATTTTTTGGACAGTTCACTGGCAATTTTTTCGACATCCTCAACTTTATGCGCAAAGATAAGCACTGCTGTATTAGATGTTTTGTATTGCCATGCGATCTGGGCTATCTGTGCGACGAGTTGCTTGTTTTCGTCATCGCACGGATGGAGGATGAGTCTCTTGGTAGCCTCGATCCGTTGCTTCACGATAGGATGTTTCTGATCGTCAGATGTAATGGTGAACAAAGAGATTTCCTCATCATGATGCTCTCGCTGGGTTGCAGAAAGGGCAATGGTGCGAAGACGAGGGGCAGGTAAACAGCAGCCAGTTTCAGCTTCTCTTTTTTGCTCTTCTTCGAGGGATTTGATAAGACACTGAAATGCAGGTTCAAGGTGTGCTTCATCGTGGATAAGTAAGACGTCCTGCCCGAGGAAGCCAGCATGTAGCGGTCTACTTTTGAACCCGATGCGGTATCCGTTGAACAACAGCCTACTGCCAATCATATCCACCGTGCCACAGATAACAGCCGGTCGGGAAGGATTGGCAGACCATTCATGATTATCCGCATGTTGCCCTCGGAGTGTGCTAATTGCCAGGGTGTCAAACCATCGTTTTAGTATAGATTGATTCTCGTGTAGTTTTTTGCGTAATTGCTCGACCTCCGTAGTAGCCTGATCAACCACCGTTCGGCGATTCACTACATATACTAACCGACGAGGGATTTTATTCGGATGATTTATCAGAGCAATAAGCCAGATGGCAATTACGCTCGTCTTACCCAAACCTGTAGGAATGGAGACAGTCTCGGGAATATTATCCCTTTCAATCTGTTCATAAAGACGTCTTTGCCATGGAAAAGGTTCATATCCAGTAAGTGCCTTGTATGCGTCTACGAAATTATTCATTGCTATTTACCCTAATCAAGTTGCTATAGCTATGAAAAGGATATCGAGTCGAACTAATCTGCATTTGTTAATGCATATTGCCATTCTACCCCTGTTGCATTCATTGATTTTTCTCCTCTTTGCTTTAATGCTGCAGGAACAATATATCACTCGTGTATGACAGATATGGTCGCACCTTTATAGAGGTTTTTGACCCTGCAACAGAATTATTATCTTTTTATTCGATGTCATCGCTTTTGGGCTCTTCTTGTGGCTGAAGAGACATCTCTCGATAGGGAAAACTTTAGATGTAATATACTTTTCGCCCCTTATAATCAAAAGCGGGCGAGCGGATTCGAACCGCCGACGTCCAGCTTGGGAAGCTGGCATTCTACCACTGAATTACGCCCGCATTTATCTACCAGACAAAGGACTTAGCCCGAAAATCTCTTTCCATTTTAATGATATTATACAGCATTGACAAGTGCTTGAAATTTTCTTTTGAAAACCGTCGGAATTCATGCCCGGGGGTGAAACTTCTTGTGAATTGCCTTGAGACGTGAAGAATTAACGTGCGTGTATATCTGTGTGGTGGATATATCAGCGTGTCCGAGCATTTCTTGGATACTTCGGAGGTCTGCCCCGCCGGTCAGAAGTTGCGTTGCAAAGGAGTGTCTGAGGGTATGGGGGCTGACATGTCCACGAATGGCTGACCTGATAACATACTTTCGGATGATTCGGAAAATATCTTCCCGTCGAAGTCGCCTCCCTGTCCGTGATAATAGTAGTATCTGTTTATCGGATTCATCTGAAGGTTCTGGACGGGTCTGATGGATGTATTGTCTAATCATTTCAAGTACTTTATCAGCCACCGGTATAATGCGTTCCCTTCTACCTTTGCCGATAACGCGGACGATACCGAGGTCGAAATTAATATCCCCGATTTTTACGCTGATAAGTTCACTTGCACGCATCCCTGTTGCGTATAGAAGTGCAATAATCAACCGATTCCTCAGCCAAAGGGCATCGTCATCGGGATTGGGCTCATTGATGAGTTTCTGGATATCCTGATGGTCAAGCGTACGGGGCAGCCGTTTCCACTTCTTCGGTGCAGTTATTGAGATTGACGGATCAGTATCGATAAATTGCTGAAGCAAGCAGAAGCGACAAAATGTCCTTATAGCAGCAATGGCACGAGCGATTGATGATGGATTCTTGCCAGCAGCATGCGACGATTGCATGTATTGATCAATTTTTGCTGGGGTGATTTCTTTTAGCGACCTACAACCAATCTCTCCAAGGTAAGCACCGAAGTCGAACAGGTCGCGACGATATGCTCGATAGGTATTTTCTGCCAGCCCACACTCTGCACGGAGATATTGACAAAATGCTTCAATTGCCCCGGGCATATCAACCGGTAACGGTGACTGGCTGAGGGAGCTGGCGTTGCTTTGAGCAATGGTACCCATCGATTATAGATTTCTCTCTGTAAATTGGGCAATCTTCGTAATTATCCGCACAGATTCCCAGAGCCTCATCAAGCCGATAAAGTGATAACCTTGATGCACAGCGGGGATCACCTTCTTCGATGAATGGACATATCTTATTAATCACTTCTGCTCTCCGTAGCAAGATTCCACCAATTCCCTTCGGTGTGCTTCAGGATTTATCGTCATCCATAATCGAAAATCTTTAATCAACTACAAATTGTAAACAACCGCAATTGTTCAGGTGAGCTGTGCTCCAGTAAGGACAATTGCAGTTATTCTCTAATCCGCTTATCTTTTGGGTAATGATGGTCAATCCAGCCGACGATGGCCCTTGCAAGTCCTTGGGCTTTGGTACGAATACCAGAGTTGATGCTTTCCCGCGTCCTGCCGACACAATTTGCTACACAGATGACTTTGCCAGTATCCTTATCAACGAATTCAACCCTCGCGACAACTTCTTCCAGCGGGCTTATAATCTCACCAAGTAGCGAGGCATCTTCGTAATGAAGAATTTTTCCACGTATTAGCAGTGTTTTACCATCAGGGGCATTAGGAATCTTTTTATCAGCCAGTGCCTTCTCAAACTCAGCTGGTAGGTACGCAAGAAGTTCCGATGGTGCCTTGCCATGCATCCCATCAGTAAAATTACCTAACTCGAATCGTTTGTAGGCATCGAGTTGTACGGTTTTGCTGCTATCGAGGAGGATCCACGTACCTCTGCCTCCTCGAACCGCCCCGATACCTTCTCTTGCTGCCCTGCTTATGCATCCAGATACAAGGCACATAAAAGCCACTGCTGTAATAATTGGATAGGTTTGTCGATGATTCATAATCATCCCTTTCTCTTGCAATTGATTTTCTATACTTCTGATTTCTATAAGTAATAAATCGGCATAGTTAGCATTTTTCTAAACCGCTCTTTTCTAAACTGCCTTCTATGAAATGCGGAAACTAATTTATGACCGCATCTTTATCTTTATGATTACATCTATCTTCTGGTAGGCGCCTTTGAGAATAATCCCGGGATAGCTTGTCGTAATCCATCAAGTATGAACTGAACTGCCAACGCTGCCAGGATTAGACTCATAATGCAAGAGAGTATGATTATCACATTTCTACCCAGATAATTCATCAAGAAAGAAGCAGCACGGAAACATATATAAGCAATCCCGCAGGATAAGATAATAGATGATAAGATGATTATCAGGTGTGTGGCATTTGGCGAATGAGTCGTCAAGATGAGTACGCACGACATAGCAGCAGGCCCTGCCATCATGGGTACCGCTAACGGTGTGATGAAACTACTTGTTTCTTCGGGAATATCAGGTGTCTCGCGCCTCCATCGGAACTGTCTGCCTGATAGCATCTGCAGGGCAATTACCATCAATATCACTCCGCCTGCTATCTGAATTGCTGGCATGGTCAGACGAAATGCCCAGAGGATAGCAGTACCACCAATTGCAAAGACACATAAGACTACTGCAGCAACAAGAGAGGCTTTCATTGCTACTGCTCGCCTTTTTGCGGGCGTGAGTGAATCAGTGGTTGTGATGAAAACGGGTATGTTACCGAGCGGATCAATTATTGCCAATATCATCACAAAGGAACGCAATGCGAAGTTTACCAATTCCCTATCCATTACAGTGCCCTGCTTGAATCTTTCGGAATATGCATGATAGGTAGAATTTACTTCTATCGTTTCATATATACAAGCGTCAAAAAGTCTGAAAAAAAACGGGGTTTTTACTCTTGACTGATATCCATTATTAGGATATATGGTTTTCAAGCATATCAGCGTATTGTACCGTCAGGGATGGTTTAGATGGTCTAAATGGGTATTAGGTTTATGGGGTTTGTTGTTTAGTGTACTTTTTAAAAGAAAGGAGTAATGCAAATGGCAAAAGCAATGACGAAGGCACAGATTGTCAAAACCTTAGCTGAGAAGACTGATCTAACCAAGAAGAAGGTTGAGGAGGTTCTTGAGGCATTGACTCAGCTGGCTTACAAAGAGGCTAAGAATGGTTTTACTCTTCCGGGTTTGGGGAAACTGGTACTTCAGAAGCGCAAGGCTAGAATGGGACGAAATCCTCAGACTGGCGAACCTATCAAAATTCCTGCTAAGAAGGTCCTGAAATTCCGCGTCGCTAAAGCAGCAAAGGATGCTGTACTGGGAAAGAAATAAAGCAACCTTAAAAAGTTTGGGTTTAGTCAATATAAACAGCATTCTGCAACGTTCTCGATGAACGAGGAGAATGAATTTTTCACATCGAACGGCAATGGTACAAACAGGCCGATTTGTCGTTCGATGTGATTTTTTCTATGAGCAAGCAAGAATCATCTTTCGAGTAATTTCCAATAGAGTTTTTAGACTATCTTTGTAATCCGCTGAGAAACAATAGAGTACATGGTCTTTTCTTTATTGAGATAGTATTTAGATAATCCCCGATGTCCTAACTTTAATTCGATGGTAGAGGTAAGGGGTGGGGGCGTTCATAAATCTTGTCTTTTTAGAGACGCGCACGGCCTCATCAACCCCTGCAAATACATCCCGGTTGCCAGCTGGGCCTGTCCGATGGGATTGGAACCACTTTCCACGTTTTACCACCCACCAGCCCTTCGGTCGGAGCCATTTTCCTGGCCCATAATCTGACTTGTCAAGACATATCAGGCTATTTTTAAGGCTATTCTCAGGCAACTGCCGCTTGTGATGAGTCAACAAGCAAGGATAGTCCCTGCAAATTTGCAAAATTCCTTCACACGCCTATGTTGCTATGATGAAAAGAGTCGATTTTGACATAAGGAATTGCCTATGAATCGGTTGTAGATAACCCTACCCTGACATTTCTTACTCCTGATTATGGCCAATCTCGTAAACATGCACTTCGTATCCTTCAAATGCGTCCGTGAAGGAATTTGCAGTTACCCTGGGCGCTTTGCGGTTCTCGAAGAGGACGGAAAGTCTAAACCCTTTCTTCAACTTCGGCAGCGTGAAGGTTGCCCTTACTTTTTCGGTCCCTGGATTGGCGGCAAAGATATATTTCCTACCCTGGTATTCCTTCAACAGGTAATGCAGCCCTGAACCAGTGGGAGTAACCGTTATTTCCTGCTTTGGCGTAGCCGCCAGGATTATCGGTGCCAATTGCTTCAGTTCGGCGGTAAGGGACTTGAATGAGTTCCACAGCGCCGGTTTCTCCTTACGTTTCATCGATGGATAAGAGAAATAGAACAAACCCTTGACTCCGTGGATCACTGTCAGATATGTCATGCAGCGTTCCTGTGCCACGGTCGGCAGAATCCGCCCATCGCCTTTCCACTCGTAGGCTTGTATCCACCACCAGATGGGTTTTTTGTACCCAACGGCTTCGGCTGCCAGGTCCATCCAATCGGTATCCTGAGTGAGTCTGGCCGAATGGGTTTTAATCGGATACGCGCAGGACATCAGGATGTCCGTCATCTTTGCCAAGGCCGAGAAAGTGCGCGGGTTGGCGGCATTTATAATAATAGGCCGGCTGGGATCGGCCTTTCTGATAATCTCACAGGCCTTCTGTACCGCAGCTATTGATTTCTGGTCTGGTTCATCCTTCGGTTGCCAACCAAGAACGGCTGGATTGTTCTTGTATACGGAAACCTGCCTGCGTATCTCGTCCCACGCTCGCATGTCGGTCAGGAGGCTGAAATCAACATAAGCATACATACCGGCATCGTATACATCATCGAGCAAGTGCACCGAGTCTTGAACCAACCATACGGTATTGAATCCTTGTGCTTTGACCGCCTTGACGCCGGCCTTGTCCTTGGGATGGGCAATTCCGATGGGAAGGAACGGTTTACCGTCAAGCAGCATGGCGTGGCTGGTCTTGTGTATCTCTATCTTCGGCCTCTTTCGGTAGACGCGGGGTTTTGTGATTTTCGACGACTTAGGCGGCGCTTTCCCCAATGCGTGGAGGCTCACATCATCTACCCAAACCCTGACATTGCTCGTTTTCCAGGGTTCGGGATTGATGTATATCGCCAATATGTTCATGTCGTCTGGCATAGAAAAATTCGCCTCGTGCTTTTTCCATTCCTTGTTCTTATATACTTTTTCAAACAGCAACTTTCCCTTTCTTCCAATACCCCACCTCATAGGGTGAGGAGCGGCATAGATTTTTACCGAACAGCCATCACCAACACCATTCCACCTGGTGTGAATAGTGAACTTGTACTGCCTTCCCTTATCCAGGTTGAATATCCACTTGGTGGCCCAGGCGGTGCCCACATCGGGGTTGGAGATAATACACATGCTCGCTTTGCCTGAATGGGACGTGCTTTTATCCATGAACATGTTATTGGGTCTGGACTGAAGCCTGCACCAGCCTCGCGGAAGCGTGCTATCATATTCATCCTGCTGTTCGAAGCTGGGGTTCCTTATCAGATTCGGCGCTGCCGCGTGGCTCAATGCGGAAATCAGGACAATTGTAAAGATCGCCAAACAGGCTGACATTACTTTTAATCTTTCCATTTCTTTACTCCTTAAATAAAGGAACGTTGCCCCTATTTTTCTCTTCCGCGCTCTGCAATGCGTGTTTCCTAACCCGCCAACCGGAGCACGGACAGACTCACCTATGCTAATCGAATTCGCCGGTGTCATGAATGATATACTTGACGATTTTCTTTATGCAAGTCGAAGTTTAGTCCGACGGGTGGGAGGTGGGGCGGCGGGGTACACGAATCTTACCGCGACGAAGGAGTTTTCCATCTGCAGAGCGAATGACTATTTCGTAGTTATATCCAGCAGCAAGGGGAAGTTTTATCTTATCAGTACCACTGGCTACAGATATCACTTCTCCATGAAGGTAGGCTAATATGGTTTTCTTACCCTTATCTGGTAAGTTGACTGTGACCTCTGCAGGGTGGGTGTAGAACCTCGTTATATCGATTGCAGGTACTTGCTGAAGATAAAAATTCCATATCAGCGGGAATGATATGCCGGTCTTCCTGAACGAGGCGGCATAGACCCGGTTTATCCAGACTCTCGGATCGGCTTCTACTTTGACTTTCTTTGAAAACCAGGTTTTGTTGAGCGGACCGGGCTCTGCCGAGCCAAGGTAATACCACCTATTATCCCATACTTCTGTCCAGTTATGATTTGGTGCCTTCTTGGTAGAAGGTTTCCAGCCTTTCCACATCGGAATACCAACCAGCCTTGCAGGGATTCCTACTGCCCTGCAAGCATCGACCAAAAGTATCGTCAAGCCGGTGCATGAGGCATAGCCGATCTGGATTGTCTCGTAGGGCGATTGGTCAGGCTTGCGACGCTTGGTGGCGTGATACTTTATATTGAATGTTTTGAAGACTTCCTTATTCAACAGCATAGCGGCTTCAGAGGGCGATTTGCACTTCCAAGCCATCTTGCTGAAACGATCATAAAAATCCTTTCGCCAGTTGTCCCGCCGTTCATTTACATTGGCGTAGGGCAGAATGTAATTGAGGAATAATGATTCGGGGATCTGCTTACCCCACGGTGCATTCTTCCAGGCAAGATAGGCATATTTCACGTTGGTCAATAGAAAATCCTTATCGAGCGTCTTCAAATCCCAATCGGGCATATTGGCGATGAGAAAGGCAACGGCTTTACGATGTTCCTTCGGGGCTGATCGAATTGTATCGATAAGTTGCGTGCGGTTTTTCCCTGCCTTTGCAAGGGCGATAAGTACGCCTGAACGATATTCCTCAGGAAGAAGGGTTGTTGCTTCTTTGCATTGCTGGAGTTGGGTGAGGATTTCCTCCTTTGGCCTGATAAGAGGCTTGACGCGAAAGACAACCTGCATCTTCTCGCCCTTTTTATATTCCGCCCCAGCCTTGTAGGGCAGGATGATGAAATTGTCAGTGATAACCGGTTCGAGCTCCTTACCCTCGATGATTTTGACTTCCCCGACCCGCATTGGTAGCGTGTCGGTGATAGGGTGGTATCTGCCACGATAAGCTTTTGGCCATTTGCCATCTTGGTTGGTTATAACCGTGAAAGTAATGACATCACCCTTGACGCTAAAGGACTGACTCCATGGTAGGATTCTTCTTTTCAAGCGGGCATCCCAGGCAGGATCGCCGTAGAGTATTGTGGTGTCGCGCTCCCAGAGCAGTCCAAGGGCATCTCTTTTGAGGTTAAATCGCTGGGCAAGGACTGGCATTGCCCATGGATGCCGTTCTTGGGCATAATCCTCGATCTTGACGTTCAGTAATTTTGGGTAATCGGTTGCAAGGCGATAGAGCAATCCCTGTTGATTGTAATAGAATGATTCGACGACATTGAATCTACCGGGCTGGCGTAGTAGGAGTTCGACCATTCCCCAGCCCATGTATCCGAACCATTGGGAGGCGATGTGTCCGAACATCTGATATGCCCCACCGGTGTGCATCCATGCCAGTGCCATACAATCCCGCTTGGGAATCATTCCAATAAGACAATTGCCCACAGCCAGGTAAACCTTGGGGTTGGGCGAGTTAATCAGATACCGTTTACCAGCAGTATCGACTGCGTAAAGCTGTCCATCAAGGCATCGGAACTGCCCACCCTTGAAGTTATAACCGAGTTGCCAATCGCGAGGAGTAGCGTGTCCACTGGTGAAGAAGCAATCCGGGCGTGTCTTGTTCAAGGCATCGACCATTATCTTGACGCAATCCTGCGGGCATTTCTTTTCAACCTCATCCTTGCCTGGCTCTTTGACCCAGTATTGTCCCTTTTTGCCTTCATTGAAGCGCAAACCCGATTCGAACGGTTTTAGAGGCGCCGATGCTGTACCACTTATTGAGCGTCGCAGCGTCAGGGGCTTATTATACCGGGCGATACGAAGGGCATCGCCGGCATCGTACCCCGTCAGTATCGCCCAGAAGGCATCGCCGTAGGGGTCATCGTCGATGTGCCTCATTAGCCAATGGACCTTTATATCGTACTGACGGTTTGCCTCTTGAGGTCGGGCAACGAAGCAGACATAATCAGGCAGCCAGGCAGATAGTTCCATTAGTGTTTCACGAACGTCTTTAGAGTAATCTATTACCTTCCCTTGATGCTTTGTTAGTAGCGTATCGACGACCTTTCGCCAATCGGGCTGACTGTATGTCTCTTTACTGACGACTACTATGTATGTCTTTGCATTCGCCGGGATAGATTTAATCGTGGCTGATTTGGAAACGGGCTGCTTCGCTGATGCGGGCTGCAGAAGATGGTTTGGTAATACCATCAAACTAACTAGAAAAGAGGCGATAAGGAAAGCGGTTCTACCGATGTTCATTTTTGCTTCTCCCTAATGGTTTGTTCCTTGAATGTCGGGGAAAGTGGTACTATATCAATCATTACAGTTTTCAGCAACGGTTTATAATACCTGTTTATATA
>JAGHBS010000252.1 GCA_021160865.1 Planctomycetota bacterium
CAGTTGAACGTATGTCTATTAATAAGTATAAAGTTAAGGATTTGCGTGGTTTTAAAAATCTCCGCTCGCCGGAGACTCGTGCCGAGTTAGCCCGATACGTTGAACAGATCGAGCGGCTCGGGAGAGAATATCTAAGACAAGGCGGTAGATATGGATTTAGACAAAGTAAAACTGCACCATTACCCTGGATGGAGAAGGAAAAATAGAAAAATACTCACAGGAGCATCAATATGAGTATGGATAAATCACTAAAAATTCACGGTGGGCTGGTAAAGGCAAGGAGCGTATTGAAAAGACACGAACGAATTGCCAGGCTTATTGACGAAGAGAAGTTTGATCCTGAAAAGGATAGCCCATTGGGCTTACCCAAGACCAGGGTGCGCCATAGTAAGGTTGGCAGTAAGACCAAAAAGGCAGAAAAAGAACCTGCCGTCGAAGCAGAATCACCCACTGAAGAGCAGCCAACGGCAGAAAAAGAATCTGAATCCTGAAACGCTCACATACATCGAGATTCAATATAATCAAGAATAAAATCCAGAGGACCAATTCATGCCTGCCCCTCATCGTATTGCTGAACGGATGAAGCAACTCGATGCTTCGGGCATACGAAAGGTCTTTGACCTTGCTGCCAAGATGTCCGATCCGATTAATTTATCTATTGGTCAGCCGCATTTTGACGTACCTGATGAGGTCAAATCCGAAGCAATCGCTGCTATCAAACGAGGTTTCAATAAGTACACTCAGACTCAAGGCATCGCTGAGCTGCGACAGGCGGTCGCACAAATCGTCAAGGAAGAAATCGGCTGGGATGTCGCAATCGAAGCAGAACCTTCACGAGATTCAAAGACATGTCTAATCACATCAGGCACATCGGGGGCGCTGCTGCTGGCATTTATGGTGTTGATTAACCCCGGTGATGAGGTCATCCTGCTCGACCCATACTTCGTAATGTACAAGCACCTTGTCAATCTTGTTGGTGGAAAGGCAGTAATCGTAGATACCTATCCGGACTTTCTTCCCGACCCTCAACGAATCGCCGACGCCATGACCGAGCGAACGAGACTAATGGTCATCAACTCACCCTGCAACCCCACCGGACAGGTATATCAAGCCGATCTGCTAAAAGAAATAGCACAACTCGCTGCTGGTAGAGACCTGCTTATTATCTCCGATGAAATCTACAATTTGTTCTGCTACGATACACCATTTTGTTCTATCGCATCATTTTACGATGATACGCTCCTGCTCAGGGGGTTTTCCAAAAGTTATGCAATGACAGGTTGGCGACTTGGCTGGTGTGCAGGTCCTGCTGATATTCTTGAAAAGATGGCGATGCTTCAGCAATACAGTTTTGTCTGTGCGCCGAGTCCTGCACAGGTGGCTGGTGTAGCCGCACTAAAATGCGATATGTCTGAGCAAGTTGCTCAATACCGTCGAAAGCGTGATATGGTCTATCAGGCTCTGGCTGAACCATTTGGATTAATCAAACCTGCAGGAGCATTTTATGCATTTGTCCCTGCACCGAAGGGGATGAGCGGGACAGAGTTCGTCTCGCTTGCAATTGAAAATAATGTGCTAATCATACCGGGAAATGTTTTCTCTCAGAAAGACACACATTTCCGCCTTTCATACGCTACCAGTGATGAAAAACTACAAGAAGGGCTGGAAATCCTTGTCAAACTGGCGAAATAGACGCCGAGAAAATTTCTAATCTTTTTAGCAATTTAGGACTTGACAAATTTCAGATTTGATGTATAATATATTCAACATTGATTTGCTCCAGCCCGTTTTGGGAGCGACGGAGCTGTCCCCTCAAAAATGGCAGAGTGAGTCTCGCTCGCTCAGCCCTGCCAGAAGGCCGAAAGGCCAAGTTCCCACATCTGACAATTGAGTGGAATTATCTAAGTTCAAGGAGGCGTGAATGTGATGATGTTATGGAAAGAGTCTGTCTATAAGTATCAGCAACTCTTATGGATATTCGTACTCACTACTGACGGCCATCATTATTTTGTAAATCGGAAATTACAACGAGGTATTGTCAAAAAGGAAGGAGGTAAGAAATGACTCGTAGAAATGTTTTGTCGGCATGCATAGTTGGTTTTGTAGTCTTTTGGTTGGCTTCCGGGCTATGGGCAGATGCAATAATCCTCAACGTCCCGGATTGGAATCAGCCTGCCAACTATGGCGTCAATGGCTATCCCAATTGGTGCTGCCCGACGGCAGGGGCATGCATCATGGGGTACTGGGAAGATGTCAGGGGTTGTACAGGCCTGACCGACAGGCAAGCCTTCCCGAATAGCCCGGCATATCCCAACACCCCAGGCACATGGAAGCAGGGCTTGTACCATGATGGTACCATCGAGATGGGCTGGTGGATGGATACGGGAAGCTGGAGGACCAACACTGGTCCGTTTCCACCCAATGCCGGTGGAACTAACTTAGCGAATATTGCACCGGGCTTGCTCGGTTATGCAACTTCTATGTATGTCGATCCGGGCACCGGCATCGTCAAGGTCGCCTATCCCAACACGCAGGTCATCACGCAGAACATTGGAGACACTCCCTTGGCGATAATGTGGCCCGCATATACCGCTGCCATCGATGCAGGAGAACCCGTAGAATGCTCCTTCGACCATTGGGTAGATTCAACCGTTCCACCAACCACCAAAACCATCGAAGGACAAACCGTTGAATTTTATCCCTGGAATCCCTACTCAGATCCTCATAGCGTCGTCGGCGTGGGATACATTGACGACACGCCTACAGTTTTCAATGGTGATGAGTACTTCATTTGCCAGGATAATTGGCCCAGCACCGGACGGTTCGTCGCAGTGCCCGTGGATGACTTTTGGGTACAGAACGATTACGTCACCAATGTCCCTGAGCCTGTGACCTTAGCATTGCTGGTAATGGGAAGCGCCACTCTACTGTTCAGCAGGAAAAAGAGGAATTAAACCCCTGAAAACAGGAGAAAAGTTCAATAACGTCCTTTTTATCGAAAAACCACTTTTGAAAGGAGAAAAGAATGAAGGCACGAGTAAGAATTTTGCTGATTGTTGTCCTCAGTTCGATGGGAATCCTTATGCTACCAGCTATTCCGGCAGTAGCAAGGGACTATGGCCCACTTGATGGATGGGACAGAACCGCACCTTACAGCACGTACCAGCATTGGGAGTTCACTAATCCAGATAATCCCCTCCCCGAGGAGTTTCACAATCCCTTCGGCGAACCTTATGCAGTACCTGCTGAAGGCGAATGGCAATGGTCAAATGAATGGCCTTGCCCGCCGGGGATAGAAGACATTCCTGGTGCCGGTGTTTGCAGCGGCTGGCATTGCAGTGACCCGGGTGGTGGAAAATTCGTAATCCGTATTCCCAACAATCCCGAGCCGAACCTCTATAAACGAATCTTTCTTCAGATTACTTCCAGCAAGTCACCATCGGACGTCTCAGTAACCGGCCAGGGCGGTCCAGGTGGATACACCTCCGGTACGTTTCCTACCGGAAGAGGCCCAGTCCAAGAAGGTCCTCCAGCACCACCATTTCCGGGTAGTTCGTGGTACACCTACAACTACGGTTTAATCGTCCAGCCGAACCCGGAATACGAGGAAATTACAATCGAGGTTCCCTATTGTACGGTAATTGACCAGATTGTCGTCGATACCGAATGCATCCCGGAACCAGCTACTATGGCACTGCTAATCCTCGGAGGGACCGGTCTAATCTTCCACCGGAAGAAAAGGAAGTGATGGACATACAACAGAAGAAGCATTGGTGCAGTGGTTTAGATTACGAATATTTTAGCGAGTCTCAATTGAATAAGGAATGAGAAGATGAAAACTACGGCATTAATGGCAGTAGCAGTATTGGCGCTTGTGGCTGCACCAGCGATAGCGGATTGGGATGAAGGCGATCCTTACAAGATGCATTGGCCGCAGATGCCTGATCCCCTGGGTTGGGATGTTGCCTTCTCGACGAACCTTGCAGATGATTGGGGTTGCACCCAAAGCGGTCCCGTAACGGATATACATTTCTGGATTTCCTGGAGAGGCGATGAAGACTTATCCGGTCAAATCGGGATGATAAGTGTTGTGATTGCCGCCGATGATCGCACCGGCGAGTACAGCAAGCCTGGAGAATTTCTCTGGGGACAAGCATTCTTGCCCGATCAGGTCACCATCAGACCCTACGGTACCGGAGATCAAGGCTGGTTCGACCCCTTAGAAGGAGTAGTGATTCCTAACGATCACCAGCTTATCTACCAGGTTAACATCACCGATATCCGCAACCCGTTCTACCAAGAAGAAGGCAAGATTTACTGGCTCGATCTTTACATTCAGGACAAGGATGGTAGGCCCCTGCCGGTTGGCTGGAAGACTTCTAAGTCTAACCACTTTGAAGACGATGCTGTTTTCTGGGCGGGGAATGAGTATTTCGAGCTGATTGACCCCCGAACGCAAGAATCCCTGGATTTGGCGTTCGTCATCACGCCCGAACCAGCAACGCTGATGCTAATCACTCTCGGAGGGACCGGTCTAATC
>JAGHBS010000188.1 GCA_021160865.1 Planctomycetota bacterium
GCTTATCCTATTTTATCTATTGGTGCCGATAGAGGTGTCGAGTTTATTTTTCTTGCTGCTTCAGTTTGGCTGGAATCTTTATGCCTCTCTTGCCCAGCCTGGTGGGGGTATTGCCTACGCAGCGCATACCACCGGATATGTTTATGGTATGGCTATTTCGGCATTTTTGCTTGGAAGTAAGATATTGCCAAGAGAGCCGTACGATTTAATCAACCTGATAAACTCCTGGCGGCGTAGGTGGGGGTATCGCCAGGCGGAGGTTGGTGGATACACGCCGTTTGGTCCAGCGAGGCGACCACCAGTTCGTGTCGGTTCGGCAAGGAAGTGGGTGAGAAGTAAGACCATTGCATCTGAAGTACCCCAAACACCTCAAGCAATGGAAATGGCGCTTCGCAAACAAATAGCAGCAGATCACGCCACGGGCGATCTGGCATCAGCGGCAAAGGGATATTTACAGCTTCTTCAAATCGCTCCCGATTCGGTTTTGCCTTTGAATCAGCAACTCGATATCGCCAATTATCTGATGTCATCTTTTCAGTATGCTCAGGCAGCTAAGGCGTATGAACAATTTGAAAAATACTATGGGGATTATCAATACATTGGGGATATCAGGCTGATGCTCGGGCTTATCTATAGCCGATATTTACATCAGGACGAGCGAGCCGAGATGTACTTATCTCGCGCCATTCCGGACTTGCTGGATCAGAATAAAATTGAACTTGCTGAAAGCGAATTAGAGCAGGTGCGGTCTCGATTAGGTCGATGAAAACGGGATAGTTTTACGATGACCCCGGAGCAAGGAAGCTACATCGAGCAAACGGGCGAAGGATTGCAACAGCTGTTCACCACAATACTGCATTTCCAAGCCCCCACCCGTGAGCAAATTGTCAACGCACTGGAAGGCATTAGTAATTTACAGGCTGTCGGATTGGTCGTAATCGGAATAATCTTCCTATTTTTTGGCTATAGGTTTTTCAAAGCGATAGTGGTGATTAATGGCATCGCAATCGGGGCGATTTTAGGGACATTCATCGGTTCGACGACATCTTCGAGCAATGCTCCGTTAGTGATGGGTCTTGCCGGGGCAGCACTTCTGGGGGTGATTGCATACCCAGCCGTGAAGTACGCTGTCGGATTAATGGGTGCATTGGCAGGTGGGCTTATCGGGTATATTCTCTGGTATTCTATCACTTCTGTTGCTCATTATGAGTCTATTCAAAGCCATGCCTGGGTCGGTGCTGTGGTGGGGGTGATCATTGTAGGTATGCTTACATTCGTTGCCTTTCGCATTGCAGTGATGATCTTTACCTCCGTTCAAGGTGCCATAATGGTGGTTGGAGGAATTCTTTCTATATTGTTATCAGCAAGTGAGCAAGCAAGAACGTCGTTCAAACCATTGCTTATCGGGAACGACCTATTACTGATAGTTTTAGTTGCAGTACCAGCAGCCATTGGCTTCACATTACAATTATCGAGCCACACCGCCAAGGTCAAAAAGAAGCGCAAAGCCACGGAGAAACCACCTGTATAAATCCCTTTCGATTTGAATTGCTACCGGGCAGGCTTTCCCATGAAGCAGAATCTGTTTTCCGTTTTTGCTTATTTTGTTAATCCATCCCCTCACACCCTCATGAGACGGAATTATTTTCAGCCCATTTATGGCAAAGTTCATTCTGCATACTGAAGGTGTCTAATCACGGCTAATGTATTTTCACAAAAATATCGCGCAATTGGTGAAAGCATCCAGCAGGTACAAAATCGGTGTTCTTCCACGAGGCGATTTCTTTCTAATCTCTTATATGATTGGAAATTGGCGATGAGCAGAGGTTATCTCTTTAGCCATTTTTTGAGTTTCGCAGGTGAATAGGTATTAATCACGTCTTCAGCAGTTGCCCAGCCTCTGCGAGCGGTCTTGACGCCATAATGCATTAGCGTCAGGTCGCTTCCGCCGAAGGCACTATGGGCGTCGGTAGTAATGACGAGTTTGGCACCGGCTTCAATGGCGGTTCTGATGTGAACATCGCGCAAGTCAAGCCGCCAGGGATGTGCATTTACCTCAAGAGCAGTATTATTAGCAGCAGCAGCCTGGGCAATCTTGACGATGTCGATGTCCATCCCTGTACGCTGATTTATCATTCTGCCTGTGGGATGACCGATGGCGTGGACGTAAGGGTTCTCGATGGCCTTGATAAGCCGTTTGGTGGCTTCAGCCCGGCCCTGGGTAAGTGCAGTGTGGGGCGAGGCCACCACGAAATCCAACTCCTTGAGAATATCATCAGAGAAATCCAGCGAACCGTCCTTGAATATATCTACCTCGATACCGGCAAGTACGAGGATATCTTTATACTTCTTGGCAGCTGATCGTATTTCGGCTACGTGATCGGCAAGACGCTGCTCGTCCAGCCCGTTAGCCTGTATTTGACTTTTTGAGTGATCGGTAATCGCCATATATTTATAGCCCAGTTTCTTACAGGCGAGGATCATCTCTTCAACGGTGTTTGCCCCATCTGAAGCGGTGGTATGCATGTGCAGGTCGCCTTGAATGTCCTCCAGGCGGATTAAATCAGGAAGCTTTCCCTCGGCAGCAGCTGCTATCTCTCCCCGATCTTCACGAAGTTCAGGTGGTATCCATTGAAGGCCTAAAGCAGCGTATATTTCCTCCTCGGTTCTGCCGGCAAGGGGTTTGGCGCCATCAGGGGCATCATGCTTGAACAAGCCATATTCATTGAGTTTCAACCCCTTCTTCACGGCTATTTCACGCAGGGCGATATTGTGAGCCTTTGAACCGGTAAAGTACTGAAGTGCAGCTCCGAAACTCTCCGATGGGACTACTCGCAGGTCAACCTGAATGCGATGATTAACAATGACCGAACCCTTCGTTCCGCCTGCAGCGAGTACCTTTGTTACTCCCCTTGCTTCGGTGAAAGTTTTGATGATTTGTTGAGCATATTTTTCGCTTGCCTCGCAGAGTATATCGATATCGCCGACAGTCTCACGTTGTCGTCGCAGGCTACCTGCAACTTCGACTCTCTTGGCTCCTTTGCAAGATTTAACGACCTGGCAGAGATTATTAGCAACGGCACCGGCTTCATCAAGACGGAATCTACCTGAAACCTTTTCTGCAAAGGTTATGGATTCTGCCAGTTGGGTGAGTTTTTTGGAACCTAATCCCTCGATTTTTTCAAGCTTGGAGGGATTTTCCTCAATTACCTTCCGCAGCTGATCAAGTGAAGTGATGCCGGCTTGCTTCCAAAGTTTTGCGACGGTTTTTGGTCCCATCCCCTGGATTGTAAGCATTTCCAGTAATCCCAGTGGAATTTGCTTTCGTAGTTCTTCATGTCGGGTAATCTTGCCGGTGCGGAAGTATTCCTCGATTTTTTCAGCGGTGCTTTTCCCGATACCCGGGAGTTTTTGCAGTTTACCTTCAGCAGCAAGTGCTGCGATGTCTTCGGTAGTATCAGCCAGTACCCTCGCTGCTCGACGATAACTACCGACGCGAAAACGATCCTGATCGAGTATCTCAAGTATGTCAGCCATTTCGGCAAAAATGGCTGCTAATTCTTCGTTAGCCATGGTATTGCTCCCGTTCGCTCAGCTCGTAGGGCGTTCAGCCATTGAAGTATTGCAGGGAACACCTCCCGCCGGGCATATCGGCCTATAATGATATCATCGTGTCCATAATCGCATATATATCCATTGACCTTGCCAAATAACAGGAACCTTTTCTTCTTCGTGCCCCATTGATTATAAAGACGTTTGACCGCGCAGACAGTAGCCAGATTATCAAGCATGCCAACGCAGAACATCGCAGGTATCTTCATCTGTCCGAGCCCGGCAGTGTAATCAATTTTACCATCAATGCTGGTGAATTTCCCTTTCTTGAGCATATCGATTAATTGACCGAGTTGACCTGGTGAGATGTCCTCGGTTGCCCATGCATTTAGCCGATGAATTATATCGTCATCCACATTAGAAGGATTGTAAAACAACATATCAATAGGCGTCGGCAATGCCTTTCCTGCAATCATTCCAATTAAGGCAGGTAAGTTCGTAGATATCATCGCATTGGAAATTTCAATTGCGACTCTTCCTTGTGTGAGTTGCTCAAGGGCTTTACTGAGAGGATGGATGGCGAAAACAGGTACAGCAAGTGCCACGAATGATGCAATCCGCTTCTCCTGCGGCGTTGTGTGTAAATAGCCGATGAGAATCATTCCTCCCAGACTATGACCTATCCAGTGGACCTTTTTGGATTTCGTTTCTTGGCAAACGAAATCGATTATTGCAGGTACATCGTATTTGATATGATCATCAACGGTCCAATTGATTTTCAATAAACCCTTACCTGCTGAGGTAAATACGCCACCGGTGGTGTATAGATTGCCTCGGAGGAACAATTGCCTAAGTCGGCTTATCGGGGGTTTGGTTGACCAGCCTGCCCCTCGCAGCGATGGTACCCATACATCATAACCAGCATTGCAAAGAAAACGGGCTAATGAGACATCTTTATCAAGGTCCCAGAATTGGCTATTGTAGCTCAAGCCATGACAAAGTATTACCGGGTACTTTTCTTTGTTTATCTGCTTAGGGCGATACCTTAGCACGCTAAGCGCCCAGCCATCAGCCGTTACTGTGGTATAATGTTGGGGACTTGTTAGTATCAATTTCCCTCCCCCTGAACAGCCTATTGATGCTGTCAATGCTGCTGTGGATAAAATCGCAGTAATCATACGCAGTTTATTCGTTGTTATTTTCATCGAGGCTTCCTCCTTGACGGACGGCTTTACAAAGGGCCTGGTGGAAGGGTTGCTTATCCGGGTTGAACTCGATGGTATGGGCTGAATTGAACCAGAAAAGTTGAATTGTCCTGCCTGCGATTTTTTCTAATATATCGAAGGTGGCAGTGTTGTCGATGATTTTATCCTGCTGGGCGAGAATTAGTGATATCGGGATGTTTATAGAGCGTTGTGGGGCGTGAGTGATAAGACGATCCAGCATTGCTGAAGCAAACAAAAATCCTGCTGTTGCCCGATGAAGGCGATAGGGGTCGTTTCGCAGATATTGCTGCATTTCCGGATTGTCAGTGAATAATGAAACGTCTTCCAGTGGAAGGTCAAAATATTTTTGCCGATGATAGCACCACGCAAGCAGAATGATTAGTTTCTTTATCGGTGGCAAATCCACTTTCGCCTTCAAGCCTGGGGTGATGAGCGTCAAAGAACGAATGTGCCGGACGTTTTTGATTGCGTATGCAGTGATTAGTTTTCCGCCCCAGCTAACACCAAGCAGGGCGATCTTTTCTTCGCCAGTTTTTTCGACTACATATTTCACAGCTGCATCAGTATCGTCGAGAAGTTGTTTATAGGAATGTGCATGTCCTCTCGGTGCCGTTGAAGTTCCGCTTCCTCTGCGAGTGATTTGGAATACCTCGCTTCCTGCCCTTGCCAATGCTTGAGATGATGCAATGAACCAGCCAGGATGTGATTCGATACCATGAACGTATAGCACGGGCGGCGAGTGATGCGCATCGTCAGGGGGGAGATGATGCAATACCGGTGTATCAGTGCCATCAGGTAATGTGAGGCTTTCGAACTGTATGGTTAGATCGTCGGCAGGTGTAGAGGCAAAATAATATTCTTTGAAGCCAGACATCCATGACGATCCTTATTTATCACCA
>JAGHBS010000156.1 GCA_021160865.1 Planctomycetota bacterium
GTACAGGCAAAGTTGCAGGAAAAGGCTGCCCGTCGTCGAAGCAGAAGACAGACTGAGAAGATCTTTCAACAGATACTTACCGTAGTAGCCGAAGTCGCAAAAAAGCGAGGCTACGATATCGTTATCTCGCGTGAAAGCGTTGAAATCAGCAGTTCAAGTGCAGCTGAACTGTTTGACAAAATCGCCTTGCGGAAATGTCTGTATTACACACCTGAAGTCGATCTGACTAACGAGGTGCTACAGAAAGTCAACTTACTTTATGAGCAGAGCCATAAGCATTAGAAAAAGCATTTACTACACGTAATAAGAAATAACCAAAAATATCCATATAGCATTATCAAGGTCTTTTACTGCTTTGGTATAGCCTCTCGAGGAATAAAGCCGATACCATCATTTGGTCGGTCTTGTAGGATATTATTATCGGGGTTATTATGGTAAGACAACTATGACGGAAAAGAAGGTACAATTTACGGTACAGGAACTTGCCCAACACATCGGTGGAGCGGTGGAAGGAAACGGTGATCTGGTCATCAAGGCAGTTGCTTCGCTGGAATCAGCAGGAAAAGACGAACTGTCTTTTCTGCTCGATCCTCGCCGATGTAATGAATTGAAAACAACACAGGCTGGTGCGGTAATCGTTCCAAAGGACCATCCTCCCGCCCAGACAACGCTCATATGCGTCGACGACGTCCAGGCTGCTTTATCGAAGGTGCTGGAATTGTACAGCCCTGCCGATGATTTGCCCGCAGTCGGTATTCATCCCTCTGCAGTAATCAGCGATGATGCTGATATTGCCCCAACGGCAGCCATCGGGGCGAATGTGGTAATCCATAACAGGGTGAAGATTGAATCATCCGCTATCATCTGCGATAACGTCACCATAGGCAGCGATGTAATAATCGGTGCGGAAACTATAATCTACCCCGGAACTGTCATCTTCCGTCGTTGTAAGATTGGACGAGATTGCAGGATTGGTCCTAATGCGGTAATTGGTTCCGTGGGATTTGGATATTACTTTTCGGACGGTAAGCATAATCGGATACCTCACGCTGGCTGGGTCGAAATTGGCGATGAGGTTGACATCGGTGCCAACAGCTGCGTTGATCGAGCAAAGTTTGGACCGACGCGCATCGGTGATGGTACAAAGATAGACAACCTCGTTCAAATAGCCCATAATGTACAGATTGGCAAGGGGTGCATCATCGTTGCACAGACAGGCATTGCAGGTAGCGCAAAACTCAAGGATGGCGTTATGCTTGGTGGACAGGTTGGTATCCGCGATAATATTGTAATAGGATCGGCAGTACAAGCTGCTGCCTGTTCCTGCATCGCTCAAGATGTACCCGACGGAGCAATCGTTGCGGGAATACCAGCAACTGATGCAGTCAAATGGATACGAGGAGCAAAAATCATTCCCGAACTCGATAAGTTAAGAACGAAAGTTCGCCAACTGGAAAAAAGGCTTGGAGAAATTGAATCATCAACGAACCATTGAGAAAGAGGTAGAAATCACCGGTCCTGGCTTGTTCAACAGCAACGAAGCCAGGTTAAGATTTCGACCGTCGCAGGTGAATACCGGGATAGTATTCGTACGCACTGACCTACCAAACCCCGTACGAATCAGCGCTACTGCTGCCAATCTGGCGTCCGGTCAGGATAGAAGAACCTGCATTCAGGATGGTTCCGTGATGATTGGTACCATCGAACACATCCTTGCTGCTATTAACGGGATGAACATTGACAACATACTTATCGAGGTTGATTCGGAAGAACCACCCGGGCTCGACGGTTCGTGCCAGCCCTTTGCAGAGGCACTTCGGCAAGCAGGCAGCATCGAGCAGGAGGCGGAGAAGAAGATCTTTACGATAAATACCCCCATTGCCGTTTCTGAGGGTGATGCCATGATAGCTGCCCTGCCGGGGGAGGGTGATTACCTCGATATACTCTTTGACCTGGATTACAGCGACACAAATAAGAGCATTGGTCGGCAGGTTCTGGGATTCAGATTGTATGCCGATGACTTCTTTTCTCAGATTGCTCCTGCCCGCTCCTTCCTCCTGGAAGAAGAAGCAAAGCAATTCCAGCAGCGGGGGTGGGGAAAGCACCTCACGACGAAAGACTTTCTCGTGATGGGGCAAGATGGGCCTATCGATAATGAACTTCGCTTCCCTGATGAACACGTCAGGCATAAGATAGCCGACCTGATAGGCGACCTTGCCCTTCTGGGAAGATCGCTTCGTGGGCGGATAGTCGCATATAAAAGCGGACACAAACTGAATCATCAACTCGTTCGGAAACTATCCGAGCAGATTATCGCCACCGAGCGTTCAAAGGCACTCATCCGTGAGCCGAAGATGGACATCCGCCAGATAATGCGGCTTTTGCCGCATCGATACCCCTTCCTGATGATTGATCGTGTAATCGAACTTGATGGCGACCGTAGGGCAGTGGGCGTTAAGAATGTTTCGATAAATGAGCCATACTTCCAGGGACATTATCCCGGCGAGCCAATAATGCCAGGCGTGATGATACTCGAAGCAATGGCACAGATGTCGGGCATCTTGCTAAGTCAACGGCTCGAACATACTGGCAAGGTGGCGGTACTTTTGAGTATGGACCGTGCAAAGATGCGCAAACCCGTCCGCCCGGGCGATCAATTAATAATCGAGGCAGAGGCACTTCATGTAAGAAGCCGTAC
>JAGHBS010000270.1 GCA_021160865.1 Planctomycetota bacterium
ACTCGTCATCTCAATCTTGGCAAAGAAGTCCATGAAGGGCCTGGGAAATGGATCAGGATCGCATGGGCAAAATAGCGCCTGCGGCAAGGTCTTACGAGTATAATCCCTCACGTCGGAAGGTAAGCTGCTTCGATCCAGATACGGAAGCACATCATCTACAAAGTGCAATACCGATGGTAAGAACTCCTGATTGTCCTGAGCGTAATAGCGGATTGCTATACCCACTACTCGCTGATTGCTCATGCAAACGACCTGCTTGGCGATATCCTTTGCCCTTCCCAGCGATGGTAAAAGAAGACTCGCAAGAAGCGGTATAATCGAAACCACCACGAGCACTTCCACAAGCGTAAATGCCAGGCAGCGATTACTAACGTCATTTCCATCAATACGCCTCTTAGTTTTCATCTTCAAAACCACCCTTGTCTGCATATCCGAGCAGTTTCACGATTGTTTGTACCCGCATAGTAAGACGCCTCAACCTTATAATGTTATGTCAAACAATGTACGAATAATAAAACATTTGTCAAGTAGAAAAACAAAATATCTTAAAAATTTTTCTTATTTCGTCAGATGCCGTCAGGAATGCGGTAATGCCTTATTTCACAGAGGGTTGCAATGAGTTCCTATATTAATCTCGAGCCGACCTGATAGACAATTGTCGTCAATATCCACGCAAGGATTGTAAGGTAAGTTACCTGGAAAATCGCCCAACACAGTCCTGCTTCACGGGCGGTCACTGCAAAGGTGGCTACACAAGGTAAGGATACTAACAAGAACAGCATGATACTAAACCCCACGAGCGGGGAATAGTTCTTTTGCAATTTCTCTCGCAGCGGTTCGGATTCCTCACTTGCTTCCTCGCCGACCGAGTAGATAATTCCCATCTGTCCTACAAAGACCTCCTTGGCAGCGAATGAGGGAATTATCGCAGTGGAAATCTTCCAATCAAACCCGCAGGGCTTGAAGACGGGAGCAATGAACTTGCCAATCCTGCCGATGGCGGAGTATTCCAGTTCGGCTTCATGTTCCTTAGCAGCAATCTCTGCAAGGCGTTCGTTTATCTGTTTTGGGGTAATTCGCTTATCTGCCCGAACCTGCGATCGTTGCTGCTCGAAGATACCTTTCTGCCTTGCAGGCAACTTCGGCCAGGTTGCCAATGCCCAAAGGATTATCACAATCATAAAGATAATCGTGCCTGCCTTTTTTATGAACATCCACGTCCGTTCCCACATGTGAATAAGCAGCCCGCGGGCGGTCGGCAAGCGATACGGAGGTAATTCCATCACAAACGGGGCGGATTCACCCTTGAAAAGCGATACGCGAAAGACCTTGGCGAAGATAATTGCTATCAAAATCCCTATCAGGTACATCAAGAAGAACCAGAATCCTTGATGAGTGGGGAAAAACGCACCGATTATGAGCGTATATATCGGTACCCGTGCGCTGCAACTCATCAGAGGAAGCACCAGTATTGTCGTCAATCGGTCCCTTCGTGATTCAATCGTCCGTGTAGCCATCACCGCTGGTACCGTACAGCCAAAGCCGATAAGCATCGGTATAAAACTCTTTCCATGCAGGCCAATCTTGTGCATCAGCCGATCTATCACGAAGGCAGCCCTTGCCATGTAACCGGAGTCTTCCAGGAATGCTATGGCAAGGAACAGCAGCATTATCAGAGGTACGAAGGAAAGCACCGTTCCGACACCTTCGATAATCCCGTCTATAACCAATGACTTGAGCGTACTTTCCTGCATATGTGCTGGCCAAAGATCACTGATTGCACCAGCAAGGATATCCTTGAGCGTATCGAGTTGATCAACCAGCGGACTACCGAGGGTGAAGGTCATCTGGAACATCAGGTACATCAGTATCGCAAAAATCGGCAAGCCCAGGTAGCGATTGGTAAGCACCTTGTCAATCCTGTCGCTCATCTCGTGTCGAGACTCGGCAGTGCGAGTAACGGCTTCGGTACAGGCACCGGAGATGAACCCATATCGCCTCTCGGCAAATACTATCTCGGCAGCATCACCGGTGATACCCTCGATATGCTCCCGAATGCGGTTGGCGTGAGCGAGTATCTCCTGTAGATGTTCCGGACAACCACCGTCGGGCTTACCGAGCCTTTTGATGGTCTCATTATCATTTTCGAGCAATTTTATAGCGAACCATCTGGCACGGTCTTTCGTGCAAAGCCGCTCGATCTGTTCGGTAAGTTCACGAATATGAGGTTCAATCTCGCTACCGTAGTTCGGACGGTGCTGCCTGGCAACAACTGATGTTGATGCCTCCTGGCCAACGGCGATGATTGTATCAAGCAATTTATCAATCCCTTCTCCTTTATGCCCGACGGTCTCGACGATTGGCACGCCCAACAAACCAGAGAGTTTCTCGGTATCGATTTTGAATCCTCTGCTTTTAGCAAGGTCGGACATGTTAAACGCCAGTACCAAAGGCACGCCGAGTTCGATAATCTGCGTGGCAAGGTATAGATTCCTCTCAAGATTTGAAGCATCGATGATATCAACCACAACGTCGGGGGAATTATCAATGATGAAATTTCTTGCAATGACCTCCTCAATGCTGTATGCCGTCAGGCTGTAGGTACCGGGCAAATCAACAACTTCTATTCTAACGCCCTTATAAGTGGTATAGCCTTCTTTCTTTTCAACGGTCACGCCGGGATAATTTCCGACATGCTGGCGTGCACCCGTGATGGCGTTGAAAATTGTTGTCTTGCCTGAATTGGGATTACCTGCCAATGCAACGACGAGTTTCTTCTCTTCCATCTAACTGCTTCCTACAAAGGGCGGACTAGTATTCTGTGAACCATTCCCCTGCCGAGAAAGAACCTCGTGCCCCTCACTTCCACGATGAACGGGCCCGGACCACGATTGATAATCTTTATTTCCTCCCCCGGTGTAATACCCATCTCGGCAAGTCGGTGGGACAGACCTACACCACCATGGCTGACCCCCACGAACTGAACCCTCTGGCCAACCAACGCCATGGCAAGGGGCATAGGGGGAGGTAATGACGGTTTGTCTTTGCCTGCTGGTCTCGCTGTCATTGTTCCATCGGCTCCACGATGATACAGCTGGCTTCGGCCTTTCGCAGCGAGAGGTGATAATCACGAACCTTTATCTCAACCGGATCGCCCAACGGGGCGACACGCTCGACGAAAAAGTCGGCACCAGGCGTCAGGCCCATATCCATCAATCGCTGACGAGTCAGACCATCTGCCTTTATCTTTTTCACTTTGCCGCTCTGTCCTGGTTTCATCTGCTCAAGCGTAATTTGCTTATCCCCAGCACCTGCTCCAGCAGGTTCTGCCTGCTCATCCTTACTCGTTGACATACCCGACTCCTGCTGTTTTACATAGGCTGAAAACCTCTCCAGCCATTCATTTGCCCCCAACGGACATTGCTGAGTGTACGAAGCAAGAAGGTTTAATCTTTCAAGCACCTTGCTGTCAATTACATGCTCTATCCTGCATGCATTTTTCTCTGCAAGGTCACGGTCAATCCCTAAAACATTAAAGAGAAATGATGTCAAGAGATTATGCTTTCGGAGAATCCTCTTTGCAACTTCTCTGCCTCGTTCAGTAAGCGTTACAAACTCGTATGGTGCATGCTCAATCAATCCTTTCTGTGCAAGTTGTTTCAGAGCAGCTGTTACCGAAGATTTACTCACATTGGTAGCAGCAGCAATATCCCGAACCCTAGCAACGCCGTGCTGGCGCACCTGCACTAACACTGCTTCGATGTAATCCTCAAGCCTCTGAGATAATTTCAATCCCTTACCACGACCAGCCATTGGCAAAATCCTCAAAGTTCGATTTGTAAAACAGTGTACATTTATTACAACTCTTTGTCAATCTTATCTGTTTGAAAATTTATGGACAAGAAGATAATTCACAGCAATTTATCTTCTTGTTTTTGAAGGGTTTGGCACCGGTGAGGATGTGGGTGGTTGCTCTGATGGTGGTCTTATTCGATAGATTATTCCGTGGAGGCGATCTTCGATATACGGTAGCAATGCCTTAGGGCAATATCCTCTAACATTCGAGACGCTGTAGATTGGCCTGCCTGCCAAAGCATGGAAAAATGCCCGGAGATTCTCATTTGACGGTTCGGGCACTTCCCCCCATGGTTCATTCCCGCCGAGTAATAGTACATCTTTTCGGATAGAGTGTATCTTCTGAAACACTGCGATGGGATAATACGAGCTTGGCCCAGCAATAATAATGCCGTTGGGTTCAACGGTAGTAAGTACAGCCTTGGCGAATAATTCTGCGGAGTTCTCATTGTGCTTCCAAGGGGTTAGCCAATATCGCACCTCATCGCGAAAAGGCAAGGGACGTTTCCGCCTGACGTTTACCCCAAGATTTCGCAAAATCGTCGGAATAGTAGCATATACCATCGGAGGAATTATTATCGATATGATACACGCTGTTAAAACCAGTCTCGCCCTATCAGCTGAATGAGCGGCGAGTCTCGATATTCCAACAGACGCTGCTATCGTTATCATTACCAGACTCGGCAAGATAAACATAAATTGGTCAGGTACAGGATAACGGATAAAGAAAAATAACTCGATAATAGTAATTGCACTAATTGCAAAGGCAATGAAACGACCTACCTGCCGAGCCAATCTCGCCCATCCTATAACAGCAAAAGGTAAAAGAAAATTGATAAAATTCATCGAGCTAATTGCTGCATTAGCCTTACCATACCTACTCACCGATGAAATGTTAAGCACCGCAGAAGCATACTTACCAAACAGGGCAGAATGAATAGTTCCAACGATATCTCCCGTATTTATGGCTTGATTGATAATCATGCCGATGTATAAACCAGCACCTGTGAGATAAACCACTGCTGCTGGAATGAGTGCTTTTGCATGAAGTTGTTTTCTCGCGACTAACACCGAGGCCACTACTATGTAAATCGGTAAAGGCAATAATGCAAAATTATGTAGCGACAGACCTATACCACTAATAAAAGCAAGGGCACACAATTTACCTGCGGTAGGTTTATGAATCAGTAATATCATCAACCAAATCTCTGCGGTTAGCCCAGCGATTACCCATGCATAGACTTCGGTGATAGTTCCAAGCCACCACGGAGTATGGGCAACAGCCAGCATTGCTGCCGAAACCGCACCAATCCAGCGCCTCCCTGTCAAAATGGTACAAACAGCAGCGAGGTTCGCCATGGCAATAGCCATCCCCAAGCCGCTAAAGGCATTCATCAGAAAGGGAAAATGCTCCTTGTCGATAAGCCAGATTCCATGCCCTGCTGCGATATACAAGGGATGCGCCAATGCCAATCCCAGATGCCCGACGAGGTCGAACTTGATGGCACGGAACTGGTGCATCCCGCTATCTTGCCACGGTACCCCTCGCTGGGCTGTCGAAGCGTAAAGCACCATCGCACCGATCAGCACCAGCGGATAAAGCCATTTTACTGATGGTAATCGGCCTTCAGGACGATATCCCTGTTGTGTAGCGATATCCATGACCGTAATATAGTATCGATACAGAAAATAACAATCCACGAAACAATCAATGGACTTTGAATCTTTCCAACAAACAGGCACAAAGTCGGATCGATCCTTTCAAGGGTCGAATGGGAGTACGATAATGGCACTGATTAAAGCACTTCGCATCCCCCATTGGATAAAAAACCTTTTAGTTTTTGCAGCCATCCTCTTTGCGAGAAAGTGGGATCAATCAAATGCCTGGATAATGACGATAAGTACGTTCATCTCCTTCTGTTTTCTTAGTAGTGCCATTTACCTTATCAACGATACTGCTGATCGTAATTCCGATAGGGCTCATCCGGAAAAACGCAACCGACCTATCGCATCGGGTCAGCTAAGCATCACAGTAGCAGCCATTTCAGCAGGAATTTTATTACTTGCTGGAGCAGGAATTATTGCATATTTATCGGCTGGCCTTTATGAACCAACCAGGCATCTTGCCGGACTTGGTTTGGCTACCTGGGCAGGGGCATATGTGGTGATAAATCTTGCCTATAGCCTGGGGCTGAAAAATAAACCGATTATCGACGTAATAATCATTGCAATGGGATTTGTCTTCCGTGCAATGGCTGGTGCAGAAGCCATCTCGGTGATGACGAGTTCCTGGTTAGTGATTTGCACCTTCACGCTTTGCTTATTTATTGCATTAGCGAAGAGGCGTGGGGAAATAATCTCGCTGGGCGAACAAGCAAGTCAAACTCGACGGGTCAACTATTTCTATAGCCCAACGAATATCGAACACATGCTGGCAGTCTCAGCCGGTTTAGCAATACTAACATACATGCTTTACTGC
>JAGHBS010000066.1 GCA_021160865.1 Planctomycetota bacterium
CATACGTTCAACTGTTGTGTTGATGCCTTTTGAATAAAGGAATCTTCTTATATCCTCGGCTTCTGCTCGGCTTGTGATACCACCTTGAATTACTAAATAATATAATCCTTTCTGACGCTTCGTGCTAATTGGTAGATTGGTTTTCTTTTCGCCAGCGGCGTTGCTGGATGAACGAGGTATTGGTACCACGCCAGGACGCTTGGAGCTTATTTTGGAAACATCAGGACGGTATGGTATATCTGTTTTAAAGTCCTTACTTGGTGCAACTCTCACCGATGACTTTGTACCTATTCGCTTACCGAGAAAAAAAGCCATTACAATCATCAAGATTATCACAATAGCAGCCACCGTGGCGCTTACCTGATTGAGTGATATATTCACTCTGCCATTGGATATCGAGATGATTTTTTCCTCACCTTTCTCAGGCAGATTAGTTGTGCGGACTGGCTGGGATACCTTGCTGATTTGTCCCTTTGCTGGCGGAAGAAGCGGTTCTTTCATCATCCCTTTGCGGGCAATTTCCTCTGCAGCAGTCTGTTCTGTCCGGCGAATCCAGTCTGGGACATTAAGTTGACTTACCTTCTTATCCTGATGCAAGCCAAGTACTTCCAGCAGCGATTTTTCACCCTTCTTCTTACTCACAAGATAATCCCAGCAAACTCACACATTGCGAGGATACTACATCCGTGCCGCTGATAAGAATTTTTCATTCTTCCCGCCAGCCTGCCGAACCATCAACAGCATAGTTAGATTACAATTTCATCGACATCTTGTCAAGCCAGCATAGAACTGCCGCTATACGAGGGGATAACGTTGCCAATGGACTATATCCGTGTGGTGGAGAATCTATTTCTTCCTGGCTTGACGAACTCTTTCAGTAAGTGCAGGGACAATTTCAAACAGGTCGCCAATTATCCCGAAGTCAGCCACGGTGAAAATAGGGGCTTGAGGGTCTTCGTTAATTGCGACGATTGTTTCAGCGGTTTGCATCCCTGCAAGATGTTGGACAGCACCGGAGATACCGATGGCGATGTATAACTTCGGCGTAACGGTCTTTCCACTCAAGCCGACCTGATGAGGATAGCCAAGCCAGCCTCGATCGACCACCTCCCGCGATGCCCCGATGGCAGCATCAAGGGCATCAGCCAACTCCTCAACAATACGAATGTTTCGGGCATTTCCAATACCCCTACCCACAGCGACGATAATATCTGCATCTTGGATACTATGGGTGGATTGGTCAGATTCAAAGCCCAGACGTTGAAGGCAGCTTTTGAGTAGGTCGGCGGGGGGATTTATCCGAACAATTTCGCCGGTCCTGCCTTTTTGCATCGGAGCGGGCTTGGTGCTTCGAGGCCTGACGGTCGCCATCTGGGGTCTGGCAGCAGGGGTTATAATCGTGGCTAATACATTTCCACCGATAGCAGGTCTGATTTGGAGCAGTCCGCCTGTTTCTTTATCGATTTTTAACTCGGTACAATCAGCTGTTAGCCCTGCCCGGGCGCGAACGGCAAGGTAAGGCATCAGCGTCCTGCCGGTGGTAGTAGCAGCTGCTATGAGTATTTCGGGTCGATACTGCTTGATTAGTTCTAACAAGCAGGCTGAATGTGGCTCGACGAGGAAATGCTCCAGTTGGGGCGATTCGACGAAAATTACCTTATCAGCCCCACGGGCGATGAGTTCCTCCAGATCGCTTTGATTAATCCGCCAGCCCAGTACCACTGCTGACAGTTCCGTCGAACGAGCATCGGCTAACTGCCTTCCGCGAGAGAGCAACTCGAAACTGACCTTATCTATAGCCTTACCTGCAACCTCTGCAAGAATCCATACTCCCCCGTAGGATTGAGTATTATTTATCAGATTGTTTTTATCTATCATCATGGGACAAAAGGTATTTCTATTCCGGGCTATAAAAGTAGTTTGTCTTGGAGGATGCTGATTAGTCGATTAATCGCTTCTTGACGGGAGAGTTCGTTTTCGACCGTGATTTTCTCTGATTTTCTGACGATACAGGGCTTGTGAATTTTTACCACCTTCGTCAGCGAGCCAGTCAGACCTACCTGATTTTTTTCAATACCTAAATCGCTTGCTGACCAGATAGGTATTTGTAGATTTCTTGCTCGAATCTTCCCTGCCAGTGTGGGTAAGCGAGGAATGGCAATTTCCTTTACCACTGTCAAGACGACGGGTAAATCCGCCTTGATTATCTCATAGCCGGTTTCGATGAGTCGATGTACCCGAATCCCCTCGGGGTGCTTACTTTGTTTGCGGTGATTTTCGATTAGTTCATCGATTTTGCTGACGTATGTGATAACAGGTAAGTTCAAAAATGAGGCAATTCCCGGTCCTACCTGTCCGGTTTCGCCATCGGTAGCCCGCTCGCCACAGATGATAAGGTCATATTCACCGAGGCGCTTGATAGCGGTTGATAAGACATAAGCCGTTGCATAGGTATCGCTTCCTGCAAAGACGCTATCGCAGAGCAGCACTGCCTCGTCGGCCCCCATCGAGATGGCTTCGCGAAGTGCCTCGGCAGCCTGAGCAGGCCCCATTGAGATGACGATTATTTCCCCGCCATGTTTGTCTCGAATGCTCAATGCTGTTTCAATGGCGTATAAATCAAGAGGATTGACGATGGCTTCGACGCCCTGACGAATGAGCGTACCGGTTTGAGGGTCTAATTGAACATCATCAGAGCTGGGGACCTGCTTTATCGGGACGATAATACGCATGGCAATATTCTTATCGTTTACCCATTTGCCGCTTGAATTCTTCGTGGACCTTTCTTTGAAAATCGGCATCGGTGAAATATCTGTATCCTACTTGTGCCATTGCATTGGCAGCACGGAGCATCTGTTGCAATCCGTACTCGCTACCGGCAGCCTCTCTGAAAGCGATCGAATGGGCAGGTAGATCCCTCTTCTTACCTGCTATATCGAAATACACGTGCGCCCCCGGTACTTTCTGCGAGACGTCGCCGAAGTCAGATGAACCCCGCTCGGGATGCTCCGGGATGACGGGGTTCATTCCAAGTTGCCTTGCGGCTTCAAGGTATGCTTCATTGAGGTATTTATTCGGCAGGCGGGCTTTATAAGCTTCTAATGCGGGGGAAATTTTGAACTTTGTTCCCGTCATCATTGCAGCACCAGCTGCTATCTGTTTGAAGCGGTTAGACATCTTGACCAGATATGCATCGTCGGGTGAGCGGAGGTAAAATCGACACGATGCCTGCTCGGGAATGATGTTGGGCATTACGCCTCCTTCTAAAATTATCCCGTGAACGCGGGAGGATTCGGGCAGGAATTGTCGCCAGGCATTTATCCCCTGGAAGAATAGAATAACGGCATCGAGGGCGCTATACCCCTCTGGGGGATCGCCAGCAGCATGGGCGGCTTTACCTTTGAATGTGACGTCATATCGACAAATTGCATTACTGCCTGCATCGGGGCTTGTCTTAGCACCAGGGTGTGCCATGATAACTGCGTCTATCCCCCTCAAGGCGCCTCGCTTGACCATGATTACCTTTCCCCCCTTTGATTCTTCAGCCGGTGTTCCCATTACAACGACGCTACCGGTGATTTTTTCCTTCTGGAGGACTTCTGCCAGTGCGACGCCTGCCCCGATGGCAGCTGAACATATAAGGTTATGCCCGCATGCGTGTCCTATTTTGGGCAGGGCATCGTATTCCGCCATGAAGCAGAAGACCGGCTTGCTCTTCCCGCGTATCGCCTTGTACGCCGTTGAAACTCCTACAAACGGGCATTGAACGCGAAAGTTCCACTTCTTCAATAGTTCCACCTGCCAGCGACAGGCCTTTCTCTCTTCAAAACCAATCTCAGGATTGGCATGAATCCTCTTGGCAAGGGAAAGTATCTGTCCTGCTTTTCTCTCCAGCACCTTTTCAATTTGTGGATGGATATTCATCTGCTTCTCCATAAGATTATTAAAATTTCTCGTAAAAAATCTTTTTCTCACTTGCCCGATGCCTCTTGAGGGCGTTTATTTTCCTGTTTCTGTCGGAACGAATAAGATAAGGATAATACAACAAGGTTGCCGATGTGAAAATACCATTGTTCAAATCTGATAAATCTGATTGTCGCTTGCTCTGCAAGGTGATGATGGTTCGGTGAATCATTTCTGGTCAAGAAGCCATTGTCCATCGGTAATGATATGGTCTATATTGGATAAGATATGCACTTGATAAATCGGCGGCTTGACAATTGAAGTCGCTAAGGAAAGAGACTTTGAGAAATCTTTCTGACAAGTTAAGGACATCGGATTTTGATTATGATTTGCCCGACGAGTTAATTGCTCGTCATCCATTAGCACAGCGGGATCGTTGTAGATTGATGCTGCTGGAGCGGGGAAGCGGCAAAATTTCGCATCATATATTTGCAGACTTACCTTCTTTACTCAAGGAAGGTGATATTCTTGTCTTGAACGATACCTGCGTTATCCCGGCACGGTTTATCTCCCACCGTCCCACAGGCGGAATGATTGAGGGCTTATTCATACGTGAAATCAGCAAGGGCAAATGGGAGGTGATGCTAAAAGGCGCAGGGAGGTGCAAGGTTGGGGAGGTTTTATGCTTTCAAAATCGTCCCGATTGGACGATGGAACTAATCGAACGTCGTGGCGGGGGTTATTGGCTGGTAGCGATAACACCTGTAGATGATGCTATCAGGATACTCCAGCAAGTAGGTCTAACGCCCCTGCCACCTTATATCAGACGTGCAAGGGCGGGTAAGAATGAACCGACCGTCTTTGCTAATGATATTGAACAGATTGATCGGGAATTGTATCAGACCGTCTATGCCGCCAAGCCCGGTGCAATAGCAGCCCCCACTGCAGGGCTTCATTTTACCGAGGAGCTTCTTTCTAATCTTCGTGATAAGGGAATAGAGACGATAACTATTACTCTTCACGTCAGTGCCGGTACATTTTCGCCTGTACGGACCGAGCGAATTGCAGACCATAAATTGCAGGCTGAATGGTATGAATTATCTGCTGAATCTGCTGATGCCCTAATCCGTGCCCGCAGGGGAGGTAAGCGGATAATAGCAGTCGGTACCACATCGGTGCGAGTGCTTGAAACCGTTGCCCGGAAAGGTGCGATTAGTTCCCAATCCGGCTGGACTGACCTGTTTCTGTATCCCCCTGCTGATTTTTATCTTGTTGATGGTCTGATAACCAATTTTCACCTCCCCCGTTCGACGCTATTGATGCTGGTAGCAGCCTTTTGTTCGCCAGGCTCGACTAAAGGCGTTGAAATGATCCTGCAGGCGTATGCTGAAGCAATTAGACTGCAATACAGATTCTATTCCTATGGCGATGCAATGCTTATATTATAGGGTGCGGAAAAATCTTTATACGGCATGATGAAAAGATGAAAAAGCATCATACTATTCTTGTAATCCTTCTTCTATCAGCAATTTTGATGGGGCAGGGTCAGTTCGGCAGGACATCAAGCCTTTCAGGTCAATCAATTGGGTTGCCTTCAACGCAACAGTTGCAATTCCAAACGATAGTCTCCCATAGAAGTGCCAAACCAGGCGAAACGCTCCATATTGCAATAAAGGTAATCATTCCAACTGGTGAGCATCTTTATAGCCCGTTCCCGGGTGGAAAAATCGTCAAGCCAATTGCATTGAAGGTATATACGGGGAGAAGTGTCCTGAAACCTTCCGAGCCTCTCTTTTCCATGCCGATAAAGAAAACCACTCGATACCCCAATGGCTTAGTGGATACGCATTATGTCTATGACAATACTTGCTGGATTTTCATCCCCGTGAAGGTGCCGGCGGATGTACAGGTGGGTAAAGTTGTCTTGCCGGTAACTATCGAGGGGCAAATCTGCAAGGACGACGGCATCTGCCGAAAGGTCGCCAAAAAACTTACGCCCACTATCGAGATAGCAGCAGTATCAATTCCGAATGACCAATGGACAGAACAGATTGAGAGGATTTTTTCTCAAGCCATCTCGGCAGAGCAAATCAAATCAGCCATTTCATCATCAGCAGAAATAATTACCGATTGGGGTTCACCTGCCGGTGCCAATATTAGCATTTGGGGGGCGTTTTTATTGGCAGTTATTGCAGGGCTGGCATTGAATATCACGCCTTGCGTCTTGCCTGTGATACCGTTGAGGTTATTAGCACTCTTGGAACAAGCGGGTTTGTCTGCTGACGATAGATTGGTAGATAAGTCGCGCAAAAAATTCATTACGCTCGGATTGGCATTTGCAGCTGGTATCGTGTTATTTTTCGTGGGGGTAGCCGTTGCCAATGTGATACTCAAAATAACGCTGAATTATTCGCTCAAACAGGCAGATCTCTTCCGTCATACTGCAACATCGATGGCGATGGCGTTGCTGTTGGTCGTTCTTGCTGTCAATATGTTTGGGGCATTTACCATAACCGTTCCTAGCAAGGTTGCCGCTGCCCGGATGAAGCGTGGGCATCTCGGGGCTGTTGGCATGGGGTTATTGATGGCAGTTCTTTCCACGCCTTGCAGCTTTGCGATAATAGCAGCCGTCTTATCGGCAGCGGTGCTGTTCCTGCCACTGGCTGCTGGAACGATTACCATTATACTCATCGGGGTGGGGATGGCGATTCCTCACGTGCTTTTGTGTGCTTATCCAGGGGTCATTTCAAGGTTGCCCCGAGCAGGGCGATGGTCAGAAATTTTTGTTCAGGGTGTTGGATTTGTCTTCTTGCTAATTGCAGCCTGGCTGATTGGAACGCACATCTCCGAACCGTATCCAGCAGCGTGGGTGGCGGGATACGCTATTGTGTTGGCGATGTGCCTCTGGATGTGGGGTTCCTGGGTTAGGTTCGATGCACCTGCTCGGAAGAAGTGGCTCATTCGAGCGATAGCCATAGGGATTGCAATATCGGCAGGATATTTCATGCTTCGCCCGCCCAAGCCTTTAGCGGTTGAGATGTTTCCCTTCAACGCAGAGCAAATTGCCCGTGCCCATCGTGAGGGTAAAATTGTGCTGGTCAAATTCACCGCTTCATGGTGCCTGGAATGTAAACTCGTGGATATGAGGGTCTATAATTCCAGAGAGGTGGCAGACGCACTCAAGCGGGCTAATGTGATGGCTTTCAAAGGTGATGTTTCCCACCCCGACACCCCTGCAAATGAAATGCTTTTCGAGAAACTCCGCGAAGCAGGTCCACCGATTACCGTCATCTTCCCGCCAGGCGACCGAAAACCAATCCGCTTGAGAGGATTAATCAGCAAAGATGACTTACTCAATGCAATTGCACAGGCACAAGGAAAGCAATAAAATGGATGCAATCACGAGATAATGATATTTCAGGGATTTTCTTGATGAATCAGCAAAGTAAAGACAATCAGCCAAGAAAAGATAATCAGCCAATTCTTCCGGAGGTTGACAATATCGTAGCCGTTGGTGCTGGCAAAGGTGGCGTCGGGAAGAGTACCATTGCCGTTCACCTTGCCGTTGGTCTGAAACGCAAAGGGTTCAAGGTGGGCTTGCTCGATTGCGACATTTATGGCCCATCCATCGCAACGATGACAGGCATCGAAGGTACATCACCGCAACTTAACAATGATAGGAAGATTATTCCCTTTGATGCCAACGGCTTGAAGGTAATCTCGATGGCTAATTTCATCCCGAAAGATACTGCCGTAATCTGGCGAGGTCCGATGGTGCATGGCGCGGTAAAGCAATTCCTTTCCGATGTTGATTGGGGCAGCCTCGATTACATGATAATCGACTTACCTCCCGGTACGGGCGATCCACCCTTGACACTTGCCCAAACCATCGGGGTAACCGGTGCAGTCATCGTTGCCACACCCCAGCCACTTGCCCTGAACGATGCTATGCGAGCAGCTCAGATGTATCAAAAACTCGGCATACATATTCTCGGCATTGTTGAAAATATGAGTTATTTCATCTGTCCCAACTGCAATACCATTCACGATATCTTCGGCAGGGGCGGTGTGAGAAAGGCAGCTGATAAGGCAAACATCGCAGTACTGGCTGAAATCCCTCTCAACCTTTCAATCAGGACCAATACAGATTCAGCCCACGTTGAGGACAATTTCGATAAAACGAAAAATCCTCAAATTGCCCCGATCCTGGAAGAGATGATTAATAAACTTATCAAGCAGGTCAAGTTCCGTAATGAAAATTACCCCAAGCCCGAGCCATTGGTGGTGAAGAAAAGTTGAAGTGAGTTGCAAAACTGTGCCAGGATTAAAGGAAACGAATTCGCAATAGTGAGTAAGTCCTACGAGATTACCAAACGCATCTTTGACTTTATTGTTGCCTTGGTGGGGCTTATTGTCTTATCGCCTTTCATTTTGCTAATTTATTTGCTTATTCGTTTGACCAGTAAAGGCGGGGGATTTTACATTCAGGACAGGGCAGGTAAGGATGGAAGAATCTTCCGTATGATAAAGTTCCGCACAATGTATATTACACATAAGCACGACCCCAACCCGAATATCGTAATCACCCTTGATAATGCAGATGTTACGCCAGTGGGGCGATTTTTGAGAAAATTCAAACTGGATGAGTTGCCGCAGTTAATAAATGTCTTACGGGGTGATATGTCGTTAGTAGGTCCCCGACCGACCGTCCCGGAGCAGGTTGAAAAATATGGACAGTTTGAGAGACAGCGGCTGAAGGTAAAGCCCGGCATCACAGGCCTTGCTCAAGTCAATGGCGGGACCGCTCTCACCTGGCCCGAGCGAATTGAATGGGACGTTTACTATGTCCATCATCGCAGCTGGCTGATGGATTTGAAAATACTCTTGCAAACATTTATTGCATTACTTGTAGGCACGGAAAGGCGCGTCCGCAAGTTCCGCGATGTGCATCCGGACAAGAAACTTCACGAATGAGATAAATTATGCAAGTTTGAAAGAAAAGAGGATGGGCATATTTGCCGCAGCACCGCTAACTTCCTAATCCCTACTTCCAGACTTACCTCCTTTCTAATCCCAATTCCTGCATAAACGAGCGGAAGTATATTGCTTACCATTCGTATTTGTAGCGGATAAGCCATCGTCATTACGGCACGATTTGTGCGAATAGAGAAATGGGCAAAAATGGGAATGCAAAATAAATGAAGTGAAGCAATAGGCATTGTCCCTTCAATTCCCATAAATATCTTCGATCTGATCGTTGTTTATCCGCTCTCCTTTCTGTTGTTCAGGAGATTGGACATTTCTACTTTGGTATGACGTTTATAAAAATGTGCTTGACAAAACAGTACGGAGCGTGTACTATATGGGCTGAATTGAAGAGTTGGGGTTTTGCCGCTGGGTGCGTTGCCTGGTTGGGCAGGACGCCGCAGGTAAGGGGGGAGTGAGTGGCTGTCGGAAAGGAGGAGAATCAGATGAAGCATATCAGTGTGCTTGTTGTGGGAATTAGTGTTCTCGGGTCATCTTTGACGGTGATCGCTGCACCAGTACAGTGGTCGAACGGACACTGGTATGAGCCGATCGCCGTAGGCGATCCAGGTATCTCCTGGACTGCAGCCAGGGACGCAGCAGCGGCCATGGGAGGCTACCTCGCCACGGTGCACTCCGATGCGGAGAACGACTTCATCTTTGCCCTTGTGGCGGATGATTCCTACTGGCACCCAACAAGAGGCGGGCCGTGGATCGGCGGCTACCAGTTGCCCGGCGCGACTGAGCCTGACGAGGGTTGGACTTGGGTAACGGGGGAGTCCTGGACATACGATAACTGGGCGGACGGTCAGCCTGATGAATGGATGAATCGCAACCAGGACTACCTGCATTATCATACCCAGACAGGCGGGCCGGTGTGGGACGATGCTCAGGACGATAACGGGCTGTACGGTTATGTCGTAGAGTACATCCCCGAACCGACCATACTGAGCCTGCTGGCGGTAGGTGCTGTGGCGCTGCTTCGACGATGAACACCCCGCCAGCGTAGCACGATTCAATCCCCGGCACGAAGGGGTTAGACGGTGGGGATTACGGCAAGATGTATTGCCCCTACCATTTGTGTATGTACCCGATAATTACTGTCCTTGGGACATGATTTGTACGAATACTGGTGCTGAAGACGCTGTAGCGTGTAAGGTCAACGAGGCAGCTGGCGGAATGATGTTTTCTTCAGCGATGCCGACCGTCTGGAAAATCTTCCGAGCCGAAAACTGGCAAGACTAAAGCCAGCCCTCATCCCGAAAAAGACAAAATGCAAGGAGGCAAAACAAAATGAACAGAGCTATTACGCCAGCCCCGTAATTCAATTCCGGGATATTAGCAAATCCGAGTCGGGAACAATAAAAGTACCTGAGACTTTTTCCGTGATAGCCCTGATTGCAGGCATGGGAGTCATTGATTATTCAGGTAACTTTTCCCGAAAGAAATCCCACACGCGGGCTTTGTAATAGCGATGTCCGCCGGGGCCTTCGTAGAGTTCGACGTTATCGGCAGCCCCTGCTGCGGTGTATATCTTCTTCAGGTTCGAAAACCCTTCACGCACGGCGTCGATTGGGAAAATTGTGTCCTTTGTGCCCGCGATAATCAGCATTGGTTTCGGCGCAAACAGTCCGGCAATGTCAGCCATTTCTGCCACCGGCTGGAGCCCAGGTACAAAGTTGCACGGACAGTGCCACATAGCCATTATGCTTCCGGCGAAGGTTGAGAAATAGCAACTCGGCGCTGCAGCTGTGATACGTTTATCGACCGCCGATGTGAACAGTGTCATCGTTCCGCCACCGCTGTTTCCGGTCATCACGACCTTACGCCGGTCGATGTCTTTGCGAGCCAAAGCCCAGTCCAGCAGTTGCATTGCATCGGAGACACGCTGTCCCAGCAACGGTCTGCCCAGTTGGACCGAACGGCTCGCCAGTTGCCAACACCCGTTGCGTTCATCGTTGATGTCCTGGGCAAGGGTCAACTCACCCATCCCTCGCCAGTCCGGCGAGATTGCCAGATATCCCTGCCTGACCGCCTGTACAGCGTAGTCGCGTTGGCCTTCCTCGATTGCCTTGCGATCATCTTCATCATGTATAATTC